>JAUVOZ010000001.1 GCA_030598885.1 Anaerolineae bacterium
AGAGCCTTCTCCTTTCCTGCAATTGAGTTTTCCCACACAAATCATATGGCATGTTACTTGCAACTTTAGCATCCAGACTGATCAAAAACCTGGAGGTAACAATGATCCCCCTGTCGATGAATGATCTGCAGATAATAATTGCCGCCGCTGTCTTTGTTTTGGGATGTATGTGCATCATATTGGGCTCGCTTGTCCTGGTAAACCGGGGCTATTCACGCGAAGTACGCGCGATCGCAGTCCACACAGCAAAACTCGGTCAAAAAGGTGTCGCCTCAGAAGTCACTGGTCTAGTGAATAGCGCTTCTGAATTAGTAGCCTCTATCAACCAATTGGTTCGAACGGCAAACGGGATTGGAATGTTCCTTATCACACTTGGGTTGGCGATGCTTGTAGCCGCCTATTGGATCATCCAGCAAATTCAATTACCGTTGAGCTAACTGGAGTGAAATCCCATATGCTCTCAGACGCTGAAGTCCTCGCTACGTTAAGTGAGGTGCTCTCGCCTGGCGAATTGGCACAGGCAATGGATCGGATTTTGCGCGTTCCCGAAGCCTGGAACCAGTTGCACGATCCAAACTTTCTTGAACTAGTGGGACGGGAGAATGTTGCTTCTGCAACCGTGCCGGGTCACATGGCATTTATGGTCTTAGGAGTTCCCGACCAGGCTGATCACAACCATCCATTAACCGATTCTCATGAAGTCCGTTTAGATCAGCTCTGGAAGGACGCTGTAGAGGGTTCGGCGGACGATCTTGATTTCGAATCCATCGCGTTGTTGACCATCGGGTTGCTGCGTGAATACAACAATGAGAATGGAGCAGATGTTATCGCCCGGCTGGCTCTTGAAGAACCTGTGGTGTGGCGTACAATCCTCGCCTGCGCATGGCCTCATTTGTCCCAACCAGAACAACTGCTCTCCAACCTCATCCGAGAGGTGCGTTCAAGCAGCGTCACCCTAGCCGCTCACATCTTGCTCGCCAACGTCTCGCCAATAGATGCTGCTGAAACATTGTTCAACAGCTCTCCTCACACCTCAAATCAGGTCCTTCTAGCCCTTCAAGAAAATGGTGAGATTCCCCTTGCCGAGGCATATGCTGAAACCACTAACGGCATTTCAGTAGATCCAAACGGAGATCTGACATCAGACTCGGTTATGAATCTACTTGCCTCTACCAGCCGTGACCTTCTCAGCGGAGACTTTGAGAATGCACACCAGAACTTGAATAAAGCATGGGAAACGGCGTCTCACACAACTGGCATAGTAGCCGATAAATTAGCTGAAATCGCCCTCCTGGAGGGTGACCCGGTGGTTGAGGTGGAAGCGAGACAGCAAGCTCTTCGATCCCACCCCACTCCGGTTCGCCATGCCTGGCTTGGTTTCGCCTTGCTACAACTTGACCATCCAGAGGATGCATTGGCATCGCTACAACACGATCCAGACACCTTTGAAGAACTGATTGCAGTTGGATTGATCCTGTCTGAGTTGGGTGAAACGACTCAAGCTGCTAAATCATTTGATCAAGCTGTCCTCCAATTGCCAAACACCGCATATTGCAATGATCGTCTCCTTAAATATCTGCTCGATGGTCTGAAATCAATCGGTGAGGTTGAACAAGCTCTTCGTGTTGCTCGTTTTCGTGTCAATTGCCGACCAACCAATATCGAGTGCCTGATCGATCTCTCTCAAATGCTTGCTTTGGCTGGTGATCCACAGATAGCCGCGGAACAAGCCCATCTCGCATTAGTATTAGACCCAAACTCGACCTCTGCCCGGTTTGCATTAGCTCTTAGCCTGCAGGCAGATGGCCGTCCCGAAGCCGCCTTACCTCATTGGCAAACCCTGGTCGCAACAGAACCGGAGGCGCTTACCAACCTTGCCATGTGCGCACTGGATGCTGGACAAATGGATCTGGCTCGGGAAACGGCACAGAATCTTCTTCAAGCCGACCAGGATTCGCTCCAAGGCCAAATCGTGCTCGGTAAAGTGCTTACCGCCTTAGGCGATTACGAAAATGCACGCGGTCATCTTGATAAGGCCATCCAAATAGCGCCGCAATCACCAGATCCCTGGATTGCACTGGCTGAGTTTCAGATGACCTCAGGTGACGACCAAGCTGCCGGTGCTACGCTATCCGCTGGGACCCAAGCTGCACCCAATTATGGAAGTCTACATATAGCGTTGTCGCGCTGGCTGAGAAATCAACGACGCCTGAGCGATGCGCTCGAAGCGGCTAAGGAAGCGACCAAACTGGATCAAAACCAAGCACAGTGGTTGATCGAGTATGGAGACCTTCTTCGAGAATTAGGCCATCACGACCGCGCACTTTTAGCATTGCGCAAGGCTTTAACCCGTCAGCCTGCTAATTGGAACGCTCGCCAAGCTTTGGCACTAACTTATGAACAGCGTGGCGAGGTAGCCTCCGCTGCCCGTCTATTAAAGACCCTTCCCGCGGATGCCTCACCTGAAACTCATTTTCTCGCCGGAAGAATATTGGCTAAATCTGACAAACAGGGCGGGCATTTTCAGTTACCCGATATTGTGACCCACCTTGAGCAAGCTAGATCAGGCGGCTGCCAGGACTCCTCGATCGACTATTGGCTTGGTCTAGCCCACGAACACGCCGGTCAATCCGATGAAGCTTTTCAAGCCTACCAAAATTACATGCAGAATGTTCCTGAAGAAAATCAGGATCTCCGTCGCGAGGCTGTTCTTGGATTTGCTCGATCTGCCTTAGCCACTGATTTGGTTTCACTGGCCCTCTCCACACTGGAAGATGAGCGCAAACGCTACCCTGCTTCAACCGAGATACTTGTGTTGTTGTCAGAGGCATATCTTGAAGCGGATTTACCAGAACAAGCCCTTCGTACTGTCCGCCAGGCTGCAGACCTTGATCCCACATCCGAAGAGATCCTGCGTAAGTTAAGCCGGGCTGCAACTGAGACTGGCGACATCACCGAAGCAATAGAGGCCGTCAAACGATTGGTGGACATGCACCAGGAGGATGTAATCGCTTGGCTAGAACTTGCCGAGCTTTCCCAGAAAGCCGGAAAGAGTATCGCCTCCCGGAACGCACTCGCTCAATCTCTCCGCTGGGGACGGCGTCAGCCTAACACACTACTGCGAGCAGCTGAAGTCCTTCTTGATATGAACGAAGCAACTACCGCTCAACGCATGCTTCGACAAGCCTCTATCCTGCAACCCGAGGATCCCGCAATCCACCAAAAAATAGCTGTCCTTAGCGAACAACTTGGGGACTTGGAGACTGCCCAACAGGCCTGGCGACGCTGCTCAGAGTTACAACCGGAGAATCACCACCCGCTCGATCATGCCGCCCAAGCCCTTTGGGAATTGAATCGCCATTCAGCAGCCATCGGACTTTGGCAGCGTGCTGCAGCGCTTTGTCCTGAGGATGGAATAATTCAAAAGAAGCTAGCTCAATCATATCTGGCGAACGGGGAAACAGATCGAGGTCTAAACCATTATGCCTCAGCAATTGAACTAATCACCGATGATGCCGACCTCACTCTCGAAGCCGGTATAGCCATTATGCGACATGGATCACCACAGGAGGCGCTGGAATTATTACACAGAGCCGTGCATCTAGCTCCAGGTAAGAATGAACCATTCATCGTTCTAGGGGAATGCCTCCTGAGCCTCGATCAGCCCAGCGAAGCCCGGGAGATCTTAATCCAATGCGACAACCCCCCGCAACAGGCATATGCTCTGCTTGCGCTCGCTGAGCTGGGTATGGACGATCTCTCATCTGCCAAGGCAATGCTAAATTCGGCCAAAGCGATTAATCCCCAATCCCGAGAGGATGCTATCTGGCTCTCAAGAGCAGCTCTACGGATGGGATTATGGCAGCAGGCGGTTAAATCACTTGAAGAATGGCATGCATTTGAAGATGACGTTTCGATATCCCTCGAGCTAATTCAACTAAGGTTACGCCTTCTGGATGCTCACTGGCTCTATGCCATTGCCGCGGATGCTCACCGACATGCGCCTGATCCTGTCTATACAACTGATCAAGCTCGTCAGACCATCCGGACATTGATCGAATCCTGTCGCCAGAAAGATGCTCCCCAGGCTGCACTAGATAGGCTGCTACTCTGGTCGTCAATATCTGAAGCGAATACTGATGACGAAGCTCTTCAAGCGCTGAAGGCGACAACCCAAGATTGTTCTTCACCGGAGATTATCCAGTCACTCGCCATTGCATTCCTTCGCCAAAATCATCCAGACGACGCCGAGAAGATACTCTGGCCCTACAATGATGCTTTAAACTCTGACGCCTGGGGTGCAATCCTTCTTGGATTGACCCACACAGCTAAAGAGCAACATACGCAGGCGCGCCACGCTTATCAAAAAGCCGCTCGCAATCCTACCATACGACCACTCACTTCCCTTCTTATCGCTCGCTCCTGGCTGGCAGAGGGCCAAGTGAAGAAAGCTGCAGACAACTTCAACGCAGCAATCGCGTCGTGGCCGATCGAGTCCGCCTGGCATTACCAGCTTGCCTCCCTTTATCTAGAAGAGGGTGAACTTGACGCCGCCGTTCCTCATCTCCAGCAATCAGTTGAGTTGGAGCCAGATCAACCCGATTATCTCCTCGCCTATGCTCGGGCGTTAGGTAAAACGAGTCAACTATCTGAAGCCGAGAAGATCTACTCTCGTATCCTCGAGGCGAAGCCGGCGATTGGTCAGATATGGAAAGAAGCCGGGCAGATCTCCTTGGCATTAGGGCATGCCGAGCAAGCAGATGTGTGGTTCGAACGCGCCTGCACCCTATTGCCATCTGATGTCCATTGTCTTATTGGCTCCGCTCGCACAGCGATGGCGCTCGGTCAACATCGACAGTCGTCAGAGCGGGCAAAGGCAGCGCTGCGTTTAGCCCCAGACGACTACGAAGTCTTGCTCGGCATGGGCGAGATCTTCGCCGCCCAAAGTAAATACGAAAAGGCTCTTCAGGCTTATGACCAGGCATTAAAGCACACAAACAACCCCCTCAGCGTTCAGCTAGCAAGTTGCAAGCTGCTGGTCAAGATCGGACGTGCCAACGAGGCCATTGCAGCCTTACATAATGTCCTGGAAGCGAATCCTGATGACCAGCGTGCGTGGTCTGCACTCGCCGAAGCCTGCGAGGCTTCCAATCAACTGGAGCAAGCGCTCGATGCTGCCACCCAGGCGGTTCGTCTCTCCCCTCGTAACCCGTCTTATCGTTTACGTTTAGGACGTCTTTGTCGCAAGAGTGGTCAATTAGATCGGGCTTTAGATGAACTAGCTCATGTCCAATCAACCGATCTATATGACAGCCATTTTGCCTTAGAGTTGGGTCTAATTTATGAAGCCCGACGAGAAACAAAGCAGGCCCTGGAAGCCTACAAACAAGCTATCTCCCTTGATCCCAACTGTGGCCAGGCGCACTTCCGTGCTGGTTTGATACTGAAACG
This sequence comes from Anaerolineae bacterium, assembly GCA_030598885.1. Lineage (GTDB taxonomy): Bacteria > Chloroflexota > Anaerolineae > Anaerolineales > E44-bin32 > DUEZ01. The sequence goes on from JAUVOZ010000001.1 coordinate 5,452, forward strand.
ACAGAAGAACTATCTTCAAGCATCCAGCATGATTGAACGAGCCGTTGAGCTCAACCCTAGAGATCCCGATTTCTTGCACCAGTTGGCTGCTGTGCGCGCGCTGGAATTGATTCACGGTGGAACTTTAATATCGGCGGTGTCCTCATGATTAATCGCGACAACATCATCAAATTAATCCAAGCTGCAAGGCTGGCAAACCGGCACGATTTCGCTAGTGCCGCAGCCGCAGATTGGCTCGCTTTGTGGCCGGGTGATCTTGAAGTTCAATTCATTATCGCTCAAACTGAAATGGATCAACTTCATCACCAACCCGCAATACAACGTTTGATTGATGTAGTAACCGCAGATCCCGAGTATGTGGAAGCATACGATCTCCTCTCTGCTGCTCTCCACGCTGCTGGTGAGCCGACGCGGGCTCGAATCTATGCAGCATGTGCCGAGACATTTCGAGGTGCAGAACTCAATAAGGGGCAGTACCCGTCTTGGGCGATCCATCTCAATAAAGCATTATCTGCTCTCAACTCTGATGCTCCTAAGATAGCCACATCTGAATCCCAGAAAGCGCTAACTGCAGATCCTGATCTACCTCTGATCGCGCTAGTGGCAATGAGAGCACAATTAGCTGCCGGCGATCGTCCTGCTGCATTAATGCTCGCGCGGACAGGCCACGACCGATGGCCAGAGTGTCTGGCTTTCCGTTTACTCTTAGCTGATGAGTTCCTCTCACAAGGTGAAGTTCGACGTGGGGTTGAATATTTCCATCAAGCCGCTAGTGACGATCCTACTGGCCGGGTGACTGATCGCATTCTAGGGCCGTCCCATCCCTATCGTAGCCTATGGCCAACCCAATTGAAAACTCATCTCAATCGACCGGTGCCGGCCATTGTTGCCGCTGTTCTTGGCGATAATCGTTTGGCCAGCGGGAGTTTAGGTCACGTTGAGGTAACGACATCTTGTGGCAGTGAGCAACCTAAAGTAAGTCAGGATGCTCCCCAGGTGAAAAAGGCGGAAAAGGAACCTACAACCGCATATAAGAAACCTGAGGAAACCAGCCTTGATATCGGAGTACCACCATTAAATACGGACGATTCCCTGCCTGTGCCTGAGCCGTGGGAATCCTTTCAGGGTCCTGATCCTGGGGATGATGTATTACCTGAACACGACCAGGATGATGAGACGCTACTCGAGATCGAGCGGGATTTCAACCGCTTAGCCGCGCGAGTAAATCCTCGCCAACGTTATCGCGATGAAGATAAGCGGGTTCCGGCTTACATCATCCTATCAAGCCATACTCGGCTCATACAGGCTTTTGGTGATGATTGCTTCCAACGTATAGACCAGGCAATCATGTCCCTGGTCGAATCAGTACGCCGCCGATCAGGATGGACAGCATATCGCCTGTACATCGACGATCCTAATACTTTCGAACCATTTGGCTTATCACCTGCTGATCCTGCCAATGCATGGCAGATTAAACTACGCCTGGCAGATCTAGATCAAGCCCTCGGTCGTCGTGGCGAAATGATTGGTGCACTTCTCATCGTTGGAGGGGATCGCATCGTTCCGTTTCATTTGCTCCCCAACCCAACTGATGACGATGATGAAATTATCCCTTCAGATAACCCTTACGCTACTACTGATGAAAACTATTTTATACCTGAGTGGGCAATCGGTCGTTTACCCTCAGCCGATGATCCTGACTTTCTCGTTCGTCTGCTTCGATCATATGCTGACGAACATCGCGTTTCGGTGAAAGCCCTCAACCCGCTTTTACGCTTCCGTATATGGCTTGCGACCAAATTTGGCAGGCTTTTCCGCCACACTCCGCGGACGCTTGGCTATAGCGCTAGTATTTGGCGAAAGGCTTCACTGGCAGTCTACAAGGTTATCGGCGATCCGGGTTCCATGCTGACTTCACCCCCAACAGAAGCTGATCGTCTTCCCCCGATAGCAACTCGGCCAGCTAAGTTTTCCTATTTCAACTTGCATGGCCTTGAAGATGCCCCTGAATGGTTTGGCCAAAAAGACCCTGTGTATGATGAAGGTACAGGACCAGAATTCCCTATTGCCATACGCCCACAGGATGTTGTGAACAACAACAATGCGCCAAAAATCATCTTCACCGAAGCTTGTTATGGGGCTAATATCCTCGGTAAGACCAGCCAATCTTCCCTCTGTCTTAAATTCCTAGACGCCGGAAGCCGAGCTGTCATTGGCTCGACGAAAATCTCTTATGGTTCTTTAACCACCCCCTTGATCGCAGCCGACTTGCTCGGTCGTCTGTTCTGGGAGTATCTCAATCAGCCTCTTCCAGTAGGAGAGGCTTTACGTCGAGCGAAGCTCAAGCTAGCGGCCGATATGCACCGACGCCAGGGATTTCTCGACGGCGAAGACCAAAAAACGCTAATTTCATTTGTATTGTACGGAGACCCGCTTCATTGTCCAACCTTTGTCAACGACCGCCCTGGCCAGAAGATGATCATCCGGCGAACTACCCGCCCAGAGCATCTAAAGACAGTCTGCTCACTTGGTGGATCATGCATAGATACTGACACCCTCGATCCAGCCGATCTCAAGCGGGTTAAGGCTATCGTTTCTCAGTACCTCCCAGGCATGGCTGATGCTCAATGCCATATCCACCATCAACATCATGGATGTAATGGTAGTGACCATCTCTGCCCTACATATCAGCTTGGGATCAAAAACTTTGATGCTAAAGGTAGAGATAATCTAGTAGTTACTTTTTCAAAACATGTTCGCGACGGGGCTCTACAGCACCCTCACTTCGCCCGATTAACCTTGGATCCCACAGGCAAGGTACTTAAATTAGCTGTTTCTCGGTAGGGATTCTTTGGCACCGATCTTGCATACTTGATGAGTAAAGAGGAAAACCAATCAAATGCCTTCACTGAACAGTCGACTCGGTTTCTATTATTCTCCAGACGATCAGCACTACACTCAGCTAGATCTTGACACCTGGTTGCCTGTTTTAGGATCTTTAGGAGCTCGCTGGCTAACTTTACAGGCATCTCCTGACCGCGCCATCCCAGAAACATTCATCCGAGGTTTGCTGGACGCACAAATCGAACCCATCATCCACATCCCTTGTACCGTAGGGAGCGTGTCAGCTACGGACTTAACCCCTCTGCTGAATAGCTACGCTCGTTGGGGTGTTCACTACGTGGTCGTCCTTGATCGACCTAATATTAGATGCAACTGGGAGACATCTGATTGGGGTAAAACAGGGTTGATTGAACGCTTTGTTGACTATATTTTGCCGATTCTGGAGGCTCAACAATCCACTGGACTTCAGCCTGTCCTACCTCCACTCGAGCCGGGAGGGGACTACTGGGATACAGCTTTCCTTGAAGCGGTTCTCGAATCATTACTCCGGCGAGGTAAACAGGATCTTCTCCAAGAACTTACTCTCGCTATTTACGTATGGACCTATGGCAAACCGATTGATTGGGGCGTCGGGGGTTTCAACCGTTGGTCAGAAGCGCGGCCGTACCATACACCACATGGTTGCCAGGATCAATTAGGTTTCCACATTTATGAGTGGTACTCAGAGATTGCAGAAAGAATAGTGCAAACCTCGCTGCCGATGCTGATCATTGCCGGTGGAGAATTACCCTCCTTAGAGGCTGTCAGCCTCGGATCAGACCCTCACACCGAGCAGAATCTCTCCATAGCCCGCTCCCTCTCCAATGATGAGGTTCCAGATTTCGTTTTAAATTTCGCCTTTTATCACCTTACATCAACACCTGACCTATCTGATCACCATTCAGCCTGGTACCCGTCTGTCGATCAACCGTTACCAGTTGTAGCTGCCTTCAATCAATTATCAAATCTAGTGATCAAAAAACCCATAGTGTCGGATGAAAAACCTATCCAACACTATCTCCTGTTACCCCCGCGGTCTACCACTGATTACAGCCATAACTGGAGTGCGATTGGTCCGTTCGTCCTCGCAGTTCAACCAGTGGTTGGCTTTTCACCTCAGGAAGCACGCCTGGCAAAACGGGTCACACTTTTTGGAGATGAGCAGGTAATTCCCCAGAATGTTGAAGAGGAACTTCGAGACGCTGGATGTAACGTAAAACGCTTTACCGGTGTGGCGAGTCAAAAATACTTCGCCAGTAAAAGTCCCACCATGTCTACTGCTCAGCCTGACACTTACTTCTCTAACCCAGGAGAAAACAATGACTAAAATTACCCAAGCAATCGCCCGATCGCGCAACATATCTGCTGTTGAAAACTCAACGGTTGGTCGGGTAAAGATCAAGGTTCTTGGTTTAGGCGGTGGCGGGTCAAACGCAGTCAATCGTATGATTGAACTTGGTTTAGCCGGCGTTTCCTTTATCGCGGCTAATACCGATAAGCAGGCTCTCTCATCGAGCCTGGCCCCATGCCAGATACAGTTGGGACCTAGAGTAACGCGAGGGCTCGGTGCTGGTGGCGATCCTCGAGTTGGCGCATCTTCTGCCATTGAAAGCAGCCGTGAAATAGCCGCCGCCCTCCGCCAGGCGGATATTGTATTCATTACCGCCGGTATGGGTGGCGGAACGGGAACCGGAGCTGCACCAATCGCGGCTGAGATCGCTCGTGAAATGGGTGCTATCGTGATTGCAGTCGTCACTCTGCCTTTCACCTTCGAAATGAATCGCCGGGCACAGAACGCCCTCGATGGTGTAAAAAAGCTTCAACCTCACACTCATACACTGATTACCGTCCCTAACGATCGGCTGCTACAAATCGCTCCTCACGATCTCAGTCTCGAAATCGCTTTCCGTCTGGCGGACGATGTGCTGCGCCAGGGCGTCCAAGGGATCTCTGAATTGATCACCCGACCGGGACTGATCAATGTCGATTTCGCTCACGTGCGACAATTGATGATGAACGGAGGTGGCGCATTCATGTCGATCGGCCTCGGTGAGGGACCCGAAAAGGCGAAGGCTGCCATCCATCAGGCGCTTAATCATCCTCTATTGGAGATCAACAGCCTGGAACAAGCGACAGGCATTCTGGTTCACTTCACCGGTGGTGCAGACCTCACACTGCACGAGGTTGGAGAAGCGGTGACCGAGTTGCGTACATCCTTAGCGCCTGATACTGACCTGATCCTAGGCGCGACATCAGAGGAGATTATGACTGGACGCGCTCAAGTGATCTTGATCGTAACCGGCATTGGCGGCAGGCCAATTTGTAGGCTGAACACGATGGAATCCGATGCCCAATTACTGAGCGTTGAGCAAGTATCTTCAGTGGCGGACGATTTGGATCTGCCCACCTTCCTTCGTAAAAGAGTTGCAATCGGATAGGCCAGAGCCATGAAGTGTTCATTAATCACCAAATTGAACCGTCAAGTGACTGAGAAATTCCCTGAGATGAAGGGCGTAAACCCGACAATTCGTCGCGGTCCCCAGCCCAAAGATGGCGATCAACGTTATACACTCACCTACAAGGGAAAGGCAGACCTGCCAGGAGGACGGAAAATAAGTCGGATAGTGCGCGTGGTTGCTGACGAAGAAGGGCGCATCCTCCGAATTAGCACCTCAAAATAGCCATGGATAAAAACTACCCCCACACAATAGATTTGATGAAGGCGACTTTCTGGCGGATAGCTGCCTCCTTGATCGGCATCGCTGTCCGCAGGAAAAGGATCTTCGAACGGATAATGACTTACACGCCATTCGTGATTGCTGGCATCGTGGCTTACATGTTGGGCCGCTTGATTGGAGAGCTACTGTTGTAGAGTAAATCTTCCCAATAATCACTAGATTATTTAAAAGTTTTTCCAACTCCTCACCTACGCCTTTATACTTATTACCCCCTCCAGATGGGTCTTTTGCAGGTGTTGATGCGACACCGCTCCCCTGAAACCGAAATCGGGAGGCTCCTTTTATTATTCGTTCAAGCCCGCATATTTACAGACAATTTCCACCGCCTTGACGAGCGTCTTTGCCGCCAGAACGGCGTAGCCAATAATCAAGTTACCCTCTTCATCTAAAGTGCCCAGGCCCGGCCCGAGGAACATATTCCCACCATAAATAGTTGCCGGCTCAACGCCCATCTCGACCTGGGCAGAGCAGATGGGATTGGTGTTAGCATACAGATCCTCGAGCGTAAAAATAGGGATCCCATACTCATCGTCTTCCCAGGTACGTTCGTAGTTTAATTCTGTTCCGCCAAGGTGATAGCTCTTGGTGAAGATTAGCTTTTCCCTGAACCGGCTTGGCTTGAGAGATTGAAACTGCTCCACTATGATCTCGTGAAATTTATCGATAGGATCTTTCACGATGTGGGGCATGTCGCGCAATACCTTCATGTACGCTACCAATCCGATTACGGTATCCCGACCCGGGTCGCTGAACGTGAAGACCGCTTTCCCATGTGAAGAAAGCTCGCCATAACGTTGTCCACCCAGCCCCATACCTTTTCGTATAGGATTGATAACTTCATCTTTCCCTATGATGAGCCCGCAAGTTGGAGCCCGTCCAGCCTTGTCCATGCTGTAAGTCATAATATCGGCGCCTATGTGGCGGGGATCCATTCCGATTATGGGCAGCGAGCTGGCATTATCGACGATAAACGGTATGTCGTAGTCTTTGGCTAATTCACCTAACAGTCGCTTCAGCGTAGGCGCTCCGTTATCGTCTTTTTGGGTATAGCCATAGCTCGGAGTATCGTATCCCAGACACGCGACACCGGATAAAAGATGCTCATGCCGGGCTGCGACCTTCCTGACGTTCTCCATGGTTTTTTCAACGTCTATCTGAGTCAACAAAGAAGTAGGATTGAAGCGTATCCCATGCGATTGGTACTTCGCTCCCACGAAACGCACATACAGCGCGTCAAGGTTGGCTAAGCTCTTACCCTCAACTCCCAATTCACCCGCCGCGACGGTGCGATCGACCAACAGATTTTTATACTTCGGGGGAAATGCTCGACCATAGCCTCCCATCCACTCGTAATCTTCTCCGTAGAGCATAAGGAAACGCGAGCGGTAAGCGTCGCCGCGACGCAGAGCCGGCGGTGCACACAAGGTTTCGAAGCATATGCGCAGCGCAGCCTCGCAGGTATTGGCCACCGCGGCATCGTACTCGTCGCCATAAACGTCTTTCACTATTTCGCGCACTTCGTCCTCGACCTCGCGCAACGTCAGCGTTCGACCACTTCGATTGGCTTTGACAATTTCATCAAGAACATAGCTTGGCAGATTACCTGGGCGAGATGATGAACCCGCATAGAGACCGATATCTGCATCAACTTTATCAAGCCCCAATTCTTGTCTGAATTTACTAGCTTCCTCATGGATTTTTGGAATGTTCTCGTAGATACGTTGATACCATTGATACCTATATTTGGTTTTCATATCCGATGCTCCTTTCCTTGTGCGGTGTATTTCAGGTAAACGAAAGTAAGTTTAGGCGTGCGCGCTCTATAAGGCAAGCTGCTCTATGAATTTCTTTCTCAGAGATAAGTCAGATAAACAATCCTGGCAAGTCCCTCTCACTAAGCAGATATGTTAATCCGAGCTTTCAATGATAAGCTATCGATGGCAGAACGTTCAAATTAATCATATATGATTCCATTTTGCACTTTTACATAAATTATGATAATCTGAGTGATACCGAGTCGTTGACGAAGGGAGGCAAAATACGCTACAATCATCTGGCTATGTTGACCGCGAATCGGTCAACTAATTTTTTCTTATTCGAATCAGGAGGAGAATACGATGAAAAGGGCAATACTTCCAAGTCTATTTCTTATAATCAGTATAGTTTTAGGAGCATGCAGCACTACTACGCCAACTCCCGTTGCAGCGGATCCGATGGAGTTTATAACTGATTTTGGCGGACGTGAAATCACAGTCGGGGTCGAGAACACGTACCCTCCCTTCAACATGCTCGATCCTGATACAGACGAAGGGATAGGCTGGGACTATGATGTCTATAGAGAGATCTGCAGACGGCTTAACTGCGTACCCGTCTTCGTAGAAATCATGTGGCCACCATTCGAGATGATGGCGGCAGGTGAGTTGGATACGGTTGGCGATGGCATTACAATCAAGCTGAACCGCTCACAGGTCGTCGACTACTCCGACCCGTACATCGAGTATGGGATGATCATGATGATGCGGACGGACAATGTCTATGAAACGGCGGAAGACTTCGCCGCCGATCCAGAGGCGAGGGTTGCTAGCCAAGCCGGGACCACCAACGAAGCCGCCGCGCTGGCGTTGGTCGGCGAGGACAGGATTGATAACTACGTCGAATGGCCCATTGGTGTCGTAGCACTGTTGGCCGGAGACAACGATGGGATGGCCATCGACTCGGTGGCTGCCGTCGCTTACATCCAAGAACACCCGGATGATTTGATGGCCGGCTTCTCCCTCACGAGTGGAGAGCTGCTAGCCTTAATATACCCGCCGGGCAGCCCACTCCAAGGACCGTTCAACAAGGCTATACAGGACATGTTAAACGACGGGACCATGGACGCAATATGCCAAAAGTGGTTGCTAACGAACTGTTCATCTGAAGAAGAATTATAGGCCGCACAGAAATTACCCATAGTAAATTGTAGGTGGGCGGCGAGGAGTGCCCATACTGTATCTCGCCGCCCTCTCCTTGCCATCGTTATTTTTGTCACCTCTCTTATCACTTACGTAGAGGTCCAAATTCTTTAATTTACAAAGGAGCACCTTATGGGCGTTACGACTGAAGTTAAGAGAAAACGCCCAGGTCTGATTCCCTGGGGCGGGGATCTTTCCCGTCTTCCCTGGTGGGTTCTAGTCGTCTTACTTGTTTTTACCGCTGGTGTGTACGCAATTCTCACCAATCGACATTGGGAGGCTGCCTTCGAATTTGCTCTGACGGGGGTCCAGCTCACTCTAATCTTGAGCCTCAGTTCGTTTGGAATTGCCCTGGTGGTAGGGCTGCTGGCGGGTTTGGGGCAACTGTCGAGAAATATCGTTTTTCGGAATCTATCCATGCTCTACGTCCAGGTTATACGTGGGATCCCAATCATAGTGCAGCTATACTTCGTCGCCTTCGTGATAATGCCCGTCGTCGTCGATGCCATAAACAATTTTGGAGGAACCCTGCAGGCTATCGAACCACTGACCAATTTTGGAATTAGCCTTGCCAACCTTGAGCTGCGGGATATAAAAATGATGTACCGGGCTATTGGGGGCTTGGCGGTCGCCTACGGCGCATTCGAGGCGGAGGTCTTCCGAGCTGGCATCGAATCGATTGAGCGAGGTCAGATGGAGGCGGCCCGCTCGCTGGGGATGAACTATGTCCAAGCCATGCGCCACATCATCCTGCCTCAGGCTATACGGGTGGTACTGCCCCCATTGGGGAACGATTTCATCTCCATGTTAAAGGACTCTTCCCTGGCCATGGTCCTGGCAGTCCGCGAGCTTACCCAGGTGAGTCAGTTGCATAGAGCCCGGACCTTCCGTTCTTGGGAAAGTATGGGCACGGCGGCTTTGCTCTATTTGATGCTTACCCTCTCTCTGTCTTTCCTGGTAAAGTCGATGGAAAGGAGAATGGCTGTTGAAAAATAACGCTTCGCCCTCCGGATCCAATGATGACATCATTATCATAGAAAACGTTCACAAGAAGTTCGGCAGGGTTATCGCTCTGACCGACGTCAGCTTGACGGTAAAGCGAGGGGAGGTTTGCCTCATCTTCGGCCCCAGTGGCGGAGGGAAGAGCACACTACTCCGTTGCATTAATCACCTCGAGACGGTCGACAGCGGCAGGATCATCGTCGATGGAATCCCTCTAACCGAGGCAAAAGAGAACATTGATCAGGTTCGCGCCGAGGTCGGCATAGTCTTTCAATTATTCCACCTCTTTCCGCATCTGACATCTCTTGAGAATGTGACCCTGGCTCAAAAGGTAGTGCGTAAGCGCAACCCTGAAGAGGCGGAAGAAATCGCTCGAGCTCTTTTGGAAAGAGTCCATATCCCCGAGAAAGCCGACGCATATCCCGGTCAGCTTTCCGGTGGACAGAAACAACGGGTCGCTATCGCCCGCTCATTGGCTATGAACCCGAAAATCATGCTCTTCGATGAGCCAACCTCCGCACTTGATCCCGAGATGATCAAAGAAGTCCTCGACGTCATGCTCGATCTGTGCGAGGAGGGCATGACCATGGTCGTCGTCTCCCACGAGATGGGATTTGCCAAAGCCGCAGCTGATAAAATGGTTTTTCTGTCTGATGGCCGGATAGTTGAAGAAGGATCGGTGCAAGAGATCTTCGAAAATCCCAAGACACCACGGACAAGAGCTTTTTTAGATCAGATCCTCTCCTAAGACTGAAGCCGGGAATACGAATGACTTTTCCGACTTTTATTATCTGTGGCCAAAGAGCACTCACGCTCCAAATGACGGATACCCTCAAATGGGCTTATATGCAAATCCATTTATATGCCTCCGGCGGCTTCGATGCTAGCTATGTTCCAATACTACACAAACACAAATGTATTGATTTCATTTCCCTTCCGTCAAAGCTCTACACGATATATTGAACACAAAAATCTTAACTAAAGAGCACTTCGGTTTAAAGGCATGCTTGCCAATTAAAAACAAACTCAAACAGCTCCGATGGTGAGGTATAACAATGAAGCCTCTCGTTGATCCGAAAGATTTTCCCGCCAGTCGTAAATCCTTATATTTGAACGCGGCATCGGTAGCCTTGATGTACCGAGGCGCAGCAGAGGCGGTGGTTGAATGGCAGGAAGACTTAGCTCATAACGGAACCATAAACTTCGATGAAATCGCCGAAGAAGCTGTTTTTGACAACTTGCACGAAGCTGCCGCTCGATTACTCAACGTTCAACCTGATGATATTGCGGTGGGCACCAGCGCCACCGAGCTGCTATCTTCTTTGGCATGGTCGATTGCTCCCGGTCCTGAAGCCAATGTTGTGAGTACTGACATCGTGTTTCCCAGCACTCTCTATCCCTGGGCTCGGGTTGCAAGACACACAAACTGCGAGATCCGATTAGCAAAAGGGGAAAATGGGTATGCCGACCCAATCGATATCATTGAGCTTATTGACGATAATACTGCCGTGGTTAGCATATCCCATGTTGAATTCGTAGCTGGCCAGCGTTATGATCTTACAAGAATATCGGAGGCTGCTCACAGCCACAATGCCTTATTTGTAGTAGATGCGACTCAATCCGCAGGTATGCTTCCCATTGATGTCCAAGATTCTCTCTTAGACGTCTTAGTCACTGGTTCCTACAAATGGCTCTGCGGCCCCTTTGGTGTCTCAGTGATGTACCTTGCACCCCATTTGCAGAGCAAACTTGACCCAGGTTTGGTAGGATGGCGCAGTCATAAAGATATGTGGGATCATCGAGCTTATCGACTTGAACTGCCTGACACTGCGAAACGATTTGAATTCAGTACTATGGCTTACGGTTGTGCTATCGGTATGACTCGTTCAATTGAATACCTACTTGAGGTAGGAATTGATCGGATCTTCACTTATACCAGACACCTGGCAGATACACTCAGCCGAGGGTTAAAGGATCTCGGTGCAGAAATAGCCTCTCCCGAAAATGATGGGGAGCGAACCGCCATAGTTACTGCGCAGTTCCCGACTAAAGATTCGGCGACGGTAGCTCAGCATCTAGCCCAACATCAGGTTATCGTGTCCAAAAGAGGAGATTTTATAAGGTTTTCTCCTCATCTCTATAATGATCTCGGGGATGTTCAGCAGGCTTTAGAGTTAATCGGTGATATCATCTAACGAATGCCAATGTTTGAATCGAACCAAGTAGGGTTGATTTTCTTTGTATGAGATTAAATGGAAAACGGGAGCCACAACCCGTGGTTCCCGCTTGAGTGCGCTGGGCGGGGGTCGAACCCGCACGCCTTACGGCACATGGCCCTCAACCATGCCTGTCTGCCAATTCCAGCACCAGCGCGCAAAATATTTAATCTGCGGTATTATAGCCCACAGCGACTCCTTTTACAATTATTAGTACTGGTTCAATTCGGAATTTTGTGAGTCCGGTAATAAAGTATTTTCTATCCTGCTCTATAATAGATATTTAGTCTCAGATGTGCAGTTTGGAGGTTGGCAATCATGAGAATCGTATTAGATGCAATGGGCAGCGACACCCATCCCAAACCAGAAATCAAAGCCGCGGTTGAGGCTGCCCGTCTGTGGGGTGATAAGATTTTGCTCACCGGACCAGAGCATATCCTCCTTCCCAAACTAGATGAAATGGGGACCACCAAGGACGAAGTGGAGGTCATCCATGCTCCTGAGGTCCTTGAGATGACTGACAAGCCGGCAGCGACCGCGCGGGGTAAAGCCATGAACTCCATGGCCATCGGTATGGAGTTGGTAAAAGAAGGTAAAGCTGACGCCTTTGTCACCGCCGGCAACACCGGCGGCGCGATGGCCAACGCGCTCTTCCGCCTTGGTCGTATCCGCGGTGTTAAACGCCCAGCAGTCTCGCCAATCCTCCCCGTTCTTGGTGGTCATGCGGTTATATTGGATGTTGGCGCCAATGCTGATTGCAAACCAATTTTCCTACTTCAATTTGCCATCATGGGTACTATCTATGCCGAGAAGGTGCTTGGTAAATCCTCCCCTCGTGTGGGGCTCTTATCCAACGGGGAGGAACCGGGCAAGGGGAACATGTTAGTCAAGGAGACGTTCCCGTTGCTTGAAACTGCGGGAATAAACTTTATCGGCAATGTAGAACCCAAGGAAGTATATGCAGGTGAAGCGGATGTTGTCGTCACCGACGGATTCTCTGGAAACGTGTTCATCAAGACCAGCGAAGCGGTAGCCCGTTTCATGATCGACATCATACGAGATGAAATAAAAGCATCCCCTATCTCCTCAGTTGGTGGATTGCTGGCTAAGCCAGCTTTCCGTCGTGTAGGATTGATTTTGGATCCCTCTGAATATGGCGCTGCGCCGTTATTGGGTGTCGATGGTTTGGTATTTATCGGCCACGGTCGTTCTGACGCTAAAGCTCTTGTATCCGCTATCCGCATAGCAAGGCAGGCCGTCTCAAACAGATTACTAGAAGCCACCCGGGAGGCTATCCAAAGACGGTTAGCGAATGTTAGTCGTAAGGAGGAAGCGTGAAGAAGCCCTCCTCCCATCCACAAACCCGGGTCGTCATCACCGGTTTGGGTGTCATCACTCCTATCGGAAGCGTATTGGACACCTTCTGGCAAGCATTACTGGATGGCAAGTCCGGGATTCGTCGTATCACTCAATTTGACCCCGGAGATCTCCCATGCCAGATTGCTGGTGAAATTCCAGATTTTGATCCTACTGATCATATGCTGGCCAAACACGCGCGCCGGATGTCTCGTTCTTCTCAACTCGCTCTAGCTACCGCAAAGATAGCTATGGCGGACTCAGAACTACCAAACCCTCTGCCTAACGCTGAGCGGGTTGGAGTGTACTTTGGAACCGCAATCGGCGGCTTGGAACGGGCAGACCAGGGAATGCAAGTTCTAAGAACCCGAGGGCTGTCCAAGGTGAATCCATTTATCCTTCCTTCTGCCCTACCTAATATGCCGGCCTTTTTTATTACGCTTGAGTTTGGCGCCCTTGGTCCCAACACCACCATCAGCACGGCCTGTGCCACCGGTACACAGGCTATCGGCGAGGCTGCACTTGCTATTAAAGCTGGCCGGGCGGATGTCATTATCACTGGTGCCTCAGAAGCACTAATTCAGGATTTCGCGATTGCTGGTTTTTCTAAAATGCGCGCTCTTCCCACCAATTTCAATGACGATCCTGAGCGAGCATCACGCCCCTTTGACGCCAAGCGAGAGGGATTCGTCCTTTCCGAAGGCGCTGCCTGTATGATCTTGGAAAGCATCGAACACGCTCAAGCACGAAATGCCCATATCTACGCCGAGATTTCCGGCTATGCCAGCTCCAGCGATGCATTCCACATCGCCGCCCCGGATCCCTCGGCGCGGGGCGCGATCAGAACCATGCAATGGGCGCTCGATGACGCCGGTATCTCTCCCAATCAAGTGTCATATATCAACGCCCACGGGACTTCAACACCTGCCAATGATGCTGTCGAGACCCTGGCCATCAAGCGTCTTTTTGGTGATCTGGCCTATCAAATTCCGATCTCATCAACAAAATCAATGATCGGCCACGCCATGGGCGCTTCGGGTGCGATCGAAGCTGTGGCCTGTGCCCTCTCCATTGAGCATGGCGCCATCCATCCGACGATAAACTACGAGTATCCTGACCCGGAGCTGGACCTAGACTATGTACCTAACCACTCCAGGGAACTACCGGTGGAATACGCTCTATCGAATTCATTTGGCCTTGGTGGTCAGAATGCCTGCTTGGTGATCAACCGATTGGAGTTGTAATGAGACAGTATATGAACCAGCGCAAGGTCAAACTATATAACAAACTAAGTCAAGCCATGATCCTCATCGGCTTAATACTCTTGATAGGCGCCCTTGTGCTCTCCTTCACTCATCCTGAGACTATGAACCAGCTTCTGATAGGGGTTATTGTTGGAACACTGGTCTCCCAAGCTGGTCTTGCTTTGAACAACCGTTGGGGCAGGCAGCCACGTATTGACCAGATCTTTGACGGGTCACTAAAAGGCCTCGACAATCGCTATGCCATATTTCACTATAAGCTAGGCACAAGTCACGCATTGATTTGCCCAGCAGGGGTTTACGCCCTCATACCTCGGCAAGATGATGGGGAAATCACCTACGCTGAAGGAAAGTGGTGGGAGCAGTTTCGGAAGCGCGGTTTATTCCGCCGATCAGGACGAAAGCGTCTCAACCGAATAGAGGATCACGCCAAAGCGCAAGCTCGTATAATGCAGCAGTCTATACAAAAAGCCCTACCTGAAACTGATATCTCTGTACGACCAATTCTCGTCTTCATCAGCAAGGATGCATTGGTTAAGGTTGATCATGCTCCAGTTCTCACTGTTCACATTAAAAAGCTGAAGTCTGTAGTCCGTCGCCTTCCTAAGGTTAAATCGCTAGACGCGGTGGAGATTGAGCATCTAGCGAAGGCGGTAGGCTTCTAACTTTTAGAGATCGCTCCGTTCATTGCCTCGGTAAAGTAGAACAACATGATTAATTTCGGGGAGGATAAGTGTGAAGAAGAGCTCAAAAACCCGACAAAATCCCGCATTACAAACTGGGTCTGATCATAATCTACGCCGAGCAGTTATCACCGGGATAAGCGCCATCACACCAGTTGGTCACTCAGTGTCAGAGACCTGGGAGGCTCTTAAAGCTGGCATTTCGGGTGCAGCACGAATCACATTACTCGATGCCAGTCCGTATCCGTGTCAAATCGGTTGTGAATTAAAGGATTTTCACCCTGAACAATATATTCCCCACAAGAAGATTCGGCATATGGCAATTTCCAGCCAATTGGCGGTCATCGCTGCCGGGCAAGCGATCGACGATGCAGGACTTGATCTTGAAACAATGGATCGTGATCGAATTGGCGTAATCATCGGAACTGCTGGAGGAAGTACCGTTGGTGAAGTGGAGCAAGCTACCCACCAGCTACTCTCAGAGAGATCTCGCAAGCTGTCTCCTTTTCAGATACTACGGTTCTGGCCGAACATGCCAGCATTTTTCATCGCTGAAAGATACAACTTCCGAGGATACAATAACACTATTGTCACCGCCTGCGCTTCAGGCTCTCAGGCCATTGGGGACGCGGCTAGAATGATTCAATACGGCAAAGCAGAAGTCATATTGGCTGGCGGTACTGAACACCTGGTTTCAGAAACGACCCTGGCGGGTTTTACTGCTATGCGAGCGTTATCCACAAGCTGGAACAACGAACCAGAAAAAGCCATGCGTCCATTTGACGCAAATCGAGATGGATTTATCCCTGCAGCCGGAAGCGCAGTTCTTATTATCGAGGATTTTGAACATGCGAGAGCACGTGATGCTCATATCTATGCTGAGGTTCTTGGGTCTGGTGTATCCAACGACGCTTATAATATGATTATCCCCGACCCTGAGGGAGATGGGGCAGCATTAGCCATTCATCGAGCGTTGGAAGATGCTAATGTTGCAATTGATGAAATTGACTATATCAACGCTCACGGAACCTCCACTCCCCTTGGTGATCTATCTGAAACCAAAGCCATTAAATCGGTCTTTGGAAACCGTGCATATGATATTCCAATCAGCTCGACTAAATCAATGATCGGCCACTTGATGGGAGCTTCCGGAGCAGTTGAAGCCGTCGTCTGCATCATGACAATGATCGAGGGAATTATTCACCCGACAATTAATTTGGATACACCTGATCCAGACTGCGATCTTGATTACGTTCCCAATGAAGCTCTAGAGATGAAGGTTAACGTCGTTTTATCCAACTCCTTCGGCTTAGGGGGTCAGAACGCCTGCTTGATTCTAGGTCGGTTATAAGCCTGAAGTCCATCACCCTGAATTTTAAATATTCGCCTTCGGCATTATTCATTACAGTCAATGGTTGTTAGTTCAAAGGGTAGTAATTGGTCCAATCGGAAGAGTAGAAGAATACATACAGGGCGTCGGTGTCACTACCAACGCCCTGTTTTGTTTGAAGCGGTAGATAGCTTCCTTAGCTGTTCAAGAATTCGTCCAGTGCTTCTTTACTGATTCGATAAGCCTTGCCAATCTTCTTGGCTTTTAGTTCACCGGCTTTGATGGAAGCTATCACATCCTCCTCTGCCACCTTTAGATACGTCGCCGCTTCTGAGGGTGTCATCACTGATGGAGGTTCTTTTCCTGCCGGTGCCCCAGCATCTCCCTTACCAGTCTGTCGTAGTGCATCAGATAGTACGTTGCCAATTCCCAATCCAGCACCGATGCCTGCGGTCAATCCAGCACCACCGGAGGGGTTCTGGGCCGCGTCTCGCATGGCATCCGCAGCCTGTAGGCGAGTGTAGGTGTCCATATCGAGCATACCCATCGCCCGCAACTCCTCGGCTGACTTGTCGGAGGGTTTTAGGCTCTCGATGTAGAAGGACTTTAGAGTTAAGCCCAACGCCTTGAAGTCGTCCAGAGCCTTGGCTCGCACCCCGGTCCCTAGCTCCTCTACTAACCCAATTAACTCGGCAACATTTTTGGCTTCGGTCGTCTCCCCTAACAGATCTTGCAGCTTAGAGAGCAACATCGACCGCATACGATTTTTAATATCCCGAGTGGAGTATGTGGCGGTAGCTCCAACAATCTGGGTTACAAATTGCTGCGGGTCAGAGACCTGAAAACTATAGGTGCCAAAACCCTGCAACAGTGCCACCCCAAGACCCATCCCAGGGTTGCGCACTAAGATAGGCTGAGGTGTTCCCCACTTCTGCTCAGGGAATTCGCGCATCGAGACGAAGTACACTTCCGCCGTAAATGGCGAGCGATCGTTGAAAGCCTTACCAATTAGGTCGATTAAAAACGGAATGTTGGCTGTAGTGATTGTATGGCGGCCCGGTCCGAAGTTGTCAAGCGCCTTACCGTCTCTGAAGAATACGGCTGACTGCGCCTCCCGCACGATCACCTGACTACCGAGGCGGAAATCGCCCGCGCCGGTCTCGGGAAAACGGTGCACTATTTCATCCCGCATCTCATCCGCATATTCAACAACATCGAAAATTCTTGCCATGGTTATCTCTCCTCGTTTTTATCCTACGCGCTGGTGGCGAGGATAACTTCTTCGCGCCGGTTATAAGTATCTATCGTTTCCTGACTCAGGCTTACCAGGTGCCGTATCGCGGCTGGCAGCCCATCGGTACCAAACGAGGCAGCTACGTTATCTACCGCATCGGTTAGCTTCTGAACCCCTTCAAGCAACGCGATGTCATACTCGTATATCCGCTCAAGTTCTTCACTATGGACACGAACTGCATCGAAGAAACCCGCATATCCGTATGAGGCTCCTTTAGTACGATCGATGAAGGCGCGCAGTTTGATAGCCGAAGCCTCAAGATCATCCACCAGTTCAAGCTTCCCTTCAGAAATAAGTTGGCGCTGCAATTCTGAAATCCTGCTCCACACCTCCTCATATCGTTGAGCTGTAGTCTCCCGGAGAATCTTATCGGCTTCTCTTCGATTCTCTCTATCTACATAGCCTACAAATCCGGCGATAAAGTTACGGATTTTGCCGATAAGGTCTTTACCTTCGGTTATCTTGCCGAGCGGATCGCTCATTATTCACTCCTTCTTTTCTTAAAATCATCGTTCATCATTCTATTGGATTATAACCGTTCCACATACCGCAAGCAAACTTTTATCTGACCCTAGGCTGACAGACTGCAGAAACTGTTTTGCATAGGAGTATAATCTGTAGCGTGCTGGGATAAACCGAATAGAAGTTCCTGGTCAGCTGCCACGGAGCTTGATGGATGTGGGTTTGGGTGATTAAGGTCATTTGATATGTCGCTCGCCGGTCAACGCGCACAACTGCATCGTTATACACTTATCCCGCGCACTCTTTCCTTCCTTCTTCGCGACGACAAGGTTCTCCTTCTTCGCTTGCCTGAGGGACATGGAGCTTGGAGTGGTCTTTTCAACGGCGTAGGGGGTCACATCGAGCAAGGAGAGGATCCGCTTAGCTCTGCTCGCAGGGAAATCTGGGAAGAAACTGGACTAACCCCTGAACGTCTACTCCTCAGTGGCGTGGTGATTGTTGACACGGGAGAACGTCCTGGCATTGGGCTATATGTATTCGTTGGTGAAGCAAAGAGTGAAGACCTTCAACCAGGCCCAGAAGGATCTCCCATGTGGATCGCACAGTGTGATCTGGAGAAGCTTCCCATGATTGAGGACTTACCTCTCCTCCTTCCCAGAGCGATTGCCAGCTACGGTGGTTCTGCACCTTTCTCCGCAGTCTATACATACAACCACGCTGGAGAGCTCACGATTAGGTTCGAAGAATGAACCCCATTAAACCTAACTCCTTCCGTATGTATCTGCCGTGGCACGGCTGGGTCGGCGTGGTCATCATGGTCACCAGCCAGCTGCTTCTTTATATGGGTAACAGGTTTGTTGCCAACTGGCTGACACCTATGATGTGGACAGGGTACATCATTGCAGTTGATGGGTTGGTCTATCGATTGCAGGGTGAATCCTGGTTAACCACTCGTCGTCGAGAGTTTCCTTTACTCGTTCTTGTCTCGGTAGGCGTCTGGCTAATTTTCGAGGTCTACAACTTCCACCTGCAAAATTGGCTCTATCAGGTGCTGCCTACTAACCCACTCGTTCGGAATATTGCTTACTTCTGGTCCTTCTCAACAATAATGCCCGGTGTCTTTGAAACAGCTAACCTGGTTGAGATACTCCTAAACCAGCGCCGCGGCGCAGAACACAAATGGCCAAGGAAATCTGGTATCGGTCCTTCCTGGGCATGGTTCATAACCGGAATTTCTTTTATTACGATTCCTTTAGCTCTTCCCATCCATATTGCCACCCACCTCTTTGGATTCGTCTGGATCGGTTTCTTCCTTCTTTTGGACCCAATTAATGAGAGGCTGGGTTCACCCTCGCTGCGCGTAAAGATGCGTTTCGGGAATAGAATCCCTGTCATTGCTCTTTTAATCAGCGGTATGATCTGTGGTTTCTTATGGGAAACATGGAACTACCAGGCTTATCTAGCAGATGGCGGCCATTGGGTTTACACCATCCCCGAGTCTCTGCGTATCTTTGGTTGGCACTTCGGTAAGATGCCTGTTTTAGGGCTTCTTGGCTTTCCTCTTTTTGCGCTAGAGTTATTTGCTTTCTATAATCTGATACGGGAAATGTTGGGAGGGAAAAGGGTCTTTGAATAATACAATAATCAGTTTTGCTAACTAATTATACGTTTACTCCTCCACATGTTTGTAAAAAACTAGCAACGTGTTTCCGTAACGTCGCTGTTCAAACTCGAACAGCTCTCTTAGTGACAAGACCTCATACTCTTTGGGGTGTATTTGTGCGATCACCCAACCATCCCGATTAAGCCATCCTAACGTTCCATCAATCACTACCACCGCTTTAGACCACAGATGAGCGTATTGCGGGGGAGCGATGTATATGTAATCGAATGATGCCTGAGGTTCTCTGGCTAAGTATTTAAAAGCATCTATCCGTTGGATATCTGCTCTTTGACTCAAACGAGTCAGGGTAAGGTTTTCTTGTATGGTTTTTACCGCACTTTTGCTTGTATCGATAAAAACCGCCCGTTCTGCTCCTCGGCTAAGCGCTTCAATTCCAACACTTCCCGTTCCTGCGAAGAGATCAAGCCAACGCGATTCTCTTACGTCGTTCCCAAGGATATTAAACAATGCTTCCTTTACCCGATCAGATATCGGTCGTGTCCCACCTCCTGATACCATGCGAAGCTTGCGACCTTTCGCTTCTCCAGCAATAACCCTTATCTTAGCCACAATACCTACCTGCGCATAGCCTCTTTTGTTTTTTTGCTTAAATGAAGGTTAGAATTCAATCGCATATATGGCTATGCGAAATCGGCACAAGCTCTGGCCGCTTTTAGGTTCGCTCTAGGCGCGATCACCGGCACCACACAACCTGTGCCTAATATCAAGCCCTGACCATTTAAAGATTCGATAGCCTCAGTTGCCTCGATCCTTACAGTCTCTGGATCACCTAAAGAAAGTGTCTCACGACTTATACCGCCACAAACAGCCGCACTTATTCTACATTTACCAGCAGCAAGATCTGGTAGAGTCTCTCGGTCATGCCAATTAACTACATGCACTGTGTAAATCTCCGCTAGATCAAACATTAAGGCATCACCGTGTAGATGAAGTACGTTCAACCACAGGCTACCGGCGGCGTCTATGATTCTCTGGTCATAGATCTCACCATTTTTTGCATATCCCTGGCGATCGAAAATATTGAAACTCGCGTGTTGGATAGCATAGAAAATCCCATCGATACCCCGAGACTGGGCAGCCGTCACGAAAGCAATAGTGCTTTTAGTAATGGTTTCCAAACCAGTTCGGAACTTTTCAGGATCTCGGTTGAGATGTGCAAGCATCTTATCCTGACCAGCGAGATTCTTTGCCTGGGCCAACGGACTGAATATCGTTTGGATTATCGGTATGTCCTGGCCAACCAGTTCTCTTATCAATTCAAGACAGCGTAATTGACGCGCTAGGCTTCCCGATTCGGGATCAAGCACATTAAGCCGGCCCCAATCATCTGAATCGTGTATCACCCGTCGCGTATATTCCCGGGTACCCTCGGGATTACCCCGCCAATCATCTTCCACACCCCAATCACGCAAACAGAATGATGAGGCCGGGGTCACCTTGATAAAGTCGAAATCATACATTCTCTGGAATTCCGCATGCGCCTCCGCCAGGGTCGATGGGTCTTGATCATCCACCGGGAAGTGACGCCAAAGGGCGACTGGCGGTCTATCAGCTATGTCACCGTTTATCGCCGCCTCAAGTCTTTCCCTCTTAGTAGTCATACAACCCCTCTCATTTACCCCATCAAAATCCGTGAATATGTAGGAACGATATCCAGGTGTGAATTTATTTCAGGAAGTCGGCAATGTTTTCTGGGTATTCCACTACCGAAACCCCTGCAGATTCCAACGCAGCTATCTTGTCTGATGCCAAGCCGGCGCCACCTTCTACAATAGCCCCAGCATGACCCATTCGTTTTCCAGGTGGTGCTGTACGTCCGGCGATGAAGGCGATTACCGGTTTGGTTATATGGTCACTGATATACTCCGCGGCTTGCTCCTCTTCAGTGCCACCAATTTCCCCAATTAGCACAATCTTATCCGTGTGGGCATCCACCTCAAACATCCCTAAGACATCAATAAACGATGTTCCATAAATTGGATCCCCACCTATTCCTACACAGGTTGAAACCCCTATCGCTTGAAGTTTCAGAGCGTAGAGCACCTCATATGTCAGCGTTCCTGATCGTGATACCACACCGATGTTGCCCGGTTGAGTAATATGCCCAGGTATGATCCCTACCTTGCACTCCCCAGGTGATAGCATACCCGGTGAATTTGGACCAATAAGTCTCGAGCCTTGTTGATTTAAATATTGTCGGACTTTCATCATATCTCGAATTGGGATGCCCTCAGTGATGCACACGATTAGAGTTAGTCCCGCATCGACTGCCTCTAACACAGCATCATGTGCGAACCTCGCCGGCACGAAGATCACACTTGTGTTAGCACCAGTAATCTCAATTGCATGGTGGACGGTATCAAAAACCGGCACTTTCCCCTCAAGAACCCACTCACCGCCTTTTCCCGGGGTTACACCAGCTACAACCTGGGTCCCATACTCCATCATACGCGATGTATGGAAAATTCCCTCCCGTCCAGTAATCCCTTGTACGATTAACCGTGTATCTTTATTTATCAGGATGCTCATTGTAATTGGCTTTCTACAGCTAGGGCGACAACTTTCTCTGCCGCATCTGTGAGGGAGGTCGCGGTAATCACATTAGCCTCGGCGAGTAGTTTATTTCCCTCTTCTTCATTGGTTCCAACCAGTCGGGCGACCATTGGTATGTCGCTTTTAAATTCATCCAGTGTGGCTAAAATGCCTCGAGCAACCTCATCGCAGCGGGTTATCCCTCCAAAAATATTGATCATCACTGCTTGGACGTTCGCATCCTTGAGGATCAAATGAAGTGCCGCGGCGACTTTCTCAGCTCCTGCACCACCTCCGATATCGAGGAAATTAGCCGGTTGTGCACCAAATGAATTGATGACATCCATTGACGCCATCGCTAGTCCTGCCCCATTAACCATGCAACCAATAGTGCCATCGAGCTTCACATAGGACAAGCCATATCGGCGCGCCTCACGCTCAGTTGGCGTTTCCTCATCAAGATCGCGCATCTCGGCGAGATCTGGCTGACGAAAAAGTGCATTATCGTCAAGCACCATTTTCCCATCTAGTGCCAACAGTCGATTGTCCCCAGTAATCACCAAGGGATTAATCTCGGCCAATGTAGCATCTGAGACTGTGAAAGCCTTGTATAATCCGCAAGCTATGTCGATGAAGTTTCGCCAATGCACTCGTGGCAACTCTATCGAGACCGCAAGATGACGAGCCTGGTATTCGCGAAGTCCAAGCAAAGGGTCGATGTGTATCCGGACGATTTTTTCTGGATGAGTACGAGCCACCTCTTCAATATCTATCCCACCTTCTGCAGAGGCGATCATCACCGGACATCGGGCAGCTCGGTCATTTGTCACACCGAGGTAAATTTCTGATCGAATTTCTGCCACCTCATCCACCAGCACCTTACGCACCGGCAATCCCTTAATCTGCATACCGAGGATCTGCCTGGCAGCTTCTTCGGCCTCCTCTGGAGTGTGTACGAGCCGTATTCCACCCGCCTTACCTCGGCCGCCTACAAGGACCTGAGCTTTTATCACCACAGGTCCTCCCAATTCTCGGGCGATTGTTTTGGCTTCATGGGCAGTCAACGCCACCCGACCTCGAGGGATCGGCACCCCGCATTTAGAAAACAATAGTTTTGATCTGTATTCATGTAACTTCATAAAAGCTCCGTTCGCCGTTTTACTTAAAACCCTCCACTTTGACTAAACTCTATACATAATTTACCTAAATTCAGGGTTGAAACGGATCAATCGACCGTTCTTACTATCTACCAGCCATAACCTTCCTTCACTGTCGAACGACAAACCGCTGGGTTTGTTAAATTGGGATTCTGAGTCGCCATAGTCTCCCCATCCGAATATGAAATCTCCTTCTGCCGTAAAACATAATACCCGATATCCATCCGGGTCCGTTGCGCACACCTCACCGCTCGGTGAAACATCTAAGAAAGGCTTATTATCAGGCGACTGTCCGAACCATCCAGCAATCGGCCATTCAAGTATCGCTTCGAAGCTACCTTCGGTTATTTCCTCGAAAACCTGAACGCGTTGGTTCCATGTATCAGCAACATAGATCCGTCCTTCCGCTCCTAACGCAATGCCAACTGGTTCGTCAAATTGACCGAGTGTCCATCCAGAATCACCAAACATGCCAATTGGATGACCCCCCGAATCGAAAATCGCAATCCGCTTATTACCGGTATCAGCGATGAAAACCCTTCCCTCATCATCGACGGTCACTCCCCTCGGTCCCCAGAAATTATCGGGGACTGACGAGTGACCATAGATGCCAAACATCCCCAAGAATTCTCCCTCGGCAGTGAAATATTGCACACGATGATTCCAGGTATCAGCTACATAAACAGTTCCGTCTGGCCCGACGTCAATCCCCCAAGGTTCGTTGAAGGTCCCGCCAGGTGCTTCCCCCTGATCTAGATTGGCATACCGACCCCAAGTTAATATTACCTCTCCATCTTGACTAAGATGCTGGATACGATGATTCATAGTATCAGCCACATAAAGCGTGCCGTCCGGGGCAACTGCAATTCCACGCGGTCCGGTAAATTGCCCCGGCAAGGATCCTTCTTCACCGGTGATAAATTCAACTGGCATCTCTACCATCCCATCTAGGTAGGGATCCACCACAGATTCTAAACCTGCGAGGCTAACCGGGCTCACTCCATAATCCCATACAGTGGCTGCGATATCCTTCCGAACATAGAGCCGCATACGATCTGAAGGTTGCCAATTTCCGAGCGAAAAATCTATGCCGGATAATTCACCATAGGCTGCATAGTCACGATTCAACCAAATGTCCCACATCGCCGATAAGTAGTCGGGTGAGAACAAAGCTCCCTTTATCCGATCCCAGGTGAGATTCCAATATTTCTGCGTCGGCCACCACATGCGGATATATTCAAAGCTATTGAAACGATTGGAGAAGAGATCCTCGACCTTAGTCCAATTATTATCACCGACGATCACAATCGGGTAATCTAGTAGTTCGCGGGTTGGATTTGCGCCAAAGAAGTACTGACCAGAATAATGTCGCAGGTACCAATTTAGTGGCCAGGCTACGTCGTCATCAAAAGCCACCTCAATATCAAGGTCGTCAGTCATTCGAAGCGATAGATCATGAACTTGCTCCATTACGGTCTTATTTCCTGTCGCTCCATGTGCATACACCATGAACTCTGTCGCCTGATCGTAATTTACATATGCAGCTCGGTAAGCAGTTCTTACTGTCAGTATGGTTAATGCCACAAACACAGCCACAGCGCTCAGTCTGGCGAAGTAATTTACACTCCAGCCCTGGCCAATCTTGATTAAAGCGACGAGAGATGCAGCCGCCACACCCAGGGATGAAAGACAAATACTTGTTGCTCGAAGTTGGTCGAATCCAGTGCCTTGGAAAGGTGGATTCGGTCCTAAAAATGTTCCAATCGCATATGAAAATCCCAACAAAGTCATGAGCAACAACGGTGGAATGAGCCACGCCCGTTTAGTCCATAATGCCTGCCAATTGATAGATTGCAGAAGTTTCCCAAATGCCCAGCCAGCTAACAGAATCATCGGCAGTGTGATGTGGACGGTTAGCCACGGCATCCGTTCTCCAGCCAAGGAGTATAGTGCCAGGGAAGTAAGTGTCCAGTAGGCGACGAAGCCAATCACCGGGAATGAGGCCAACTTTTCTTTTTTATTACGTATTCGACGCCTGACAGCAGGTACTATGCCAATAAGTCCATAAAAGCCGGCCAGGAGTGCCCCCACGGCAGGCAGATACTCATACACTGGAATCTGAACCAATATGTAGTAATAGCCTGGTTGACTCCCACGCTCGACCCCATGCTGTTCCAGCCAATATCCCAGGGAGCCGACCAGTCCTGATATCATCCCTTCCCCATTGGTGAAGAGCGTGGTGTAGAAAACCGTGTACAAACCGAAGAAAATACCCGCTGTCAACAACCATCGTCGCCAATCCCAAATCAGACCAATAGCTATACTGACCGCCATAAGTACAAAGACCACGATCAATGTGCGATTATTAGTGACTGGATCATGATAGTCCATCGGATTCCAACCCAATAGAGTCGCTGGTAGGGCTGCTAATTGGGGGAGGGTCATGGTTCCGATGACCAAAAGAAGGTCTAAAGCCGGGAAGTCCTCCCTTAATCGGGAACCGAATGCCATTATCAAAGACAATCCGATTAGTGAAATCCCGGTCAACGCCAATATCAAACCAAACGTAACAAAAGGTGAAAAACGAGCTATTTCTGTTGCTTGAGCGATCTCAGCCGTTAAAGCTCGCTCCCGGAAAAGGGCATACAAAGTTATCATCGTGCCCAGTGCTGCAGAGAAGAATCCAATTAGGAAAGTCACCTTATGCCAGGTTTGTTTCCAATTTAGATTGATCAAACGCCAAGCGAGATATCCGCCTAGAAAAAGCATTAATTGCGCGATGTAAATAAAAGCCGTTTCTTTGGTGGCGTAGTGGAGCGACAATGAAGCTGCAAGCAAATAAAGCCATCGATCTCGTCGATCTTCGAAATAACGGAAGACAGCATAAACCATCAGCAGCACTAGGGGAACAACTAATGCTTCATTACGAACATACCGGCTGTAGTAAAGCATATACGGCGAGATGACCATCAGCGCAGTCGCAACCAGGCCACCCCAACGTCCTAGCCAACGACGAAAGAGAAATATCATCCCAACCGCGAGAACCCCGGCTAATGCCGCTGGAATGCGGGACGTGGCATCCGAGTCACCGAAAAGGAAATAAGATAACGATACTAAGTGGAATTGTAATGGCCCGTGCATCATCGGGTCATGCGCGTAGCCTCGACCTTGGGTCAATTGCCAGGAAAACCAGGTGTGTAGGCTTTCATCGTGGCTCATAACCCGAGTGTCAAGGTCGTAGAACCGGGTCAAGACGGCTAAGAGGATCAGCAAGACATATACCAAAACCTCCAGATCAATCCGGACTTTAGCATTGATCCATCGATTGATCCCGCTTTCAGACATTAATCTCCTTCTCTCTCACCAGTCATATCCAAATCCTCTTCCTTTACCCCTTCCACATCAGATGCTGGATCAGGATTCAACTGTGGCAATTCTCGTAGATCGCCCAAGCCAAAATGTTGTAGGAATTCAGAGGTTGTTGTGTAGAGGATTGGTCGACCTGGACCGTTGCTTCGGCCTACATCTTCTATCAATCCATGACGAAGAAGAGTACGCAACACGCTGTCAGAATTCACCCCACGGATTGAATCAATTTGGGGGCGGGTTACATGTTGTTGATAGGCTATGATCGCCAACACTTCCAATGCTGCTCTTGTCAGCCGAGCCGTTCTCTCTAGGTTTAAAAAACGCTCTACATCTGTCGCGGCTTCAGGCGCAGTTGTTAACTGTACATCATTTTTATGTCGCTGAATCCTCAGACCGCGTCGTTGGCAATCTTTATCTAACACTTCGATTGCCTGTTTTATTTGCCGGGAAGACACCTGCAGTGCATTAGCAAGCTCTCCTGCGCTGACGGGTGAATCAGAGACGTAAAGCAGAGCTTCTATTCGGGCAACCAAGCTCAGTCCAGGATCAACATCAGATGATTCTGGATCGCTCATGCTATAATCTCCGTCGACATCAATCTTGGGCACAGGTTTATTTGATCTACTCAGCTGAATTTGGACCAATTCCTGCATCCATAGTACTGAAAAATGCCCTTTCAGCAATTCTCACCGAGGCAAGCACAGGAATTGTTGGATCGCTCGCTACTGGCATCTGGGGGTTTCGCTTACCGTAGACGACGGCAATATTGCTTTCGTCTGAGATTTGCGCTAGGCATCCAAACATGAATTATACCAGCGCGCCCAACTACCAGCAATGAGACCACCTATCTATCGAAGATTCGTACTCCTTACGGCATGTTTTACAATCCTCGCCTTGGCGTCATGCATCAGTCCAAAGGCAACCGCGGGGACAATCCAGGTTGAAATTTCAGCTGATGGCAGTACCCATGCGCTTAGTATCCCCCCTGGTTCTACTGTCCAACAGGCGCTCGAAATGGCTACTATTCAACTAGGCACGTTGGACAGGGTAGATCCGCCAAGTTATACCTTACTTACCGGAGGGACCCTGGTTACTGTAATACGGGTCGTGGAACGCTTCGAAATCGAGGAGATCGTTATTCCTTTTGATCGACAGACGATCCGGAATGAATCATTACCTGAAGGGGAAACGCGTCTGCTCCAACCAGGCGAGAATGGATTACAGGAGATCACATATCGAATTCTTGAGGAGGAAATGATTGAGGAATCAAGAACACCCGTCAAGTATGTGATCATTCATGAACCACAACCCGAAATCGTTATGATCGGCGTACAAGCCACTTACACCCCACTCCCAATCGAGGGTCGTCTGGCTTATGTTTCGGGTGGTAATGCTTGGTTGATACAAGGCAATACCAGCAACCGCCAACCGTTGACCCTTACCGGTGATTTGGATGGGCGGGTAGCCAGACTTTCACCAGATGGACAATGGTTCTTGTTTACCAGGCAGGCTGAAGATGATCAGGAGATTATCAACTCCCTTTGGGCTATCTCAACCACTGACCCACAAGCTGAGCCGATCAACCTAAAAGCTTACAATATCGTTCACTTTGCCGATTGGGTACCTTCTACCTCATCGCTCTCTGTTGTCTATTCATCAGTTGAGCTGAACCCAGCCCCACCTGGCTGGCAGGCGAACAATGATCTAATTAAAATTCCGCTCTCCTCCTCCGGACGAGTGCTCCGAGAGGTTATCCTACTCGAAGCCAACGCTGGAGGTCAGTATGGTTGGTGGGGGACTACATTCATCTGGGGGTCTGATAGCGCCCATCTAGCTTATGCACGTGCAGATGGTATCGGTTTGGTCAACTTGGACGAGGGAACCCTCGAGCCGTTGCATGACATCGCACCTTTCCAAACACTTAGCGACTGGGCTTGGGTTCCAGGGTTGGCCTGGGGCCATGACAACCGTACCCTCTTCTTTGTTGACCATGGTATGCCACTTGGGCTTGAGAGTCCCGGAGCATCCCCTGTATTCGATCTCATTGCTCTAACCGGACAAGGTGGTTTAACTCTACCCTTGGCGTCAAGAACTGGGATGTTTGCATACCCTTCTGTCTCACCTCTGATTGAAATGCCGAATGGCGAAATTTACTATCAAGTTGCATACTTACAGGCGATTTCACCTTTGGAGAGTAAGGATAGCAGTTACCGTTTGATGGTAATGGACCGAGATGGCAGTAATCACCGAGCGATTTTTCCGATGACCGGCGAGCCAGGCTTAGAACCACAACAAGCGCGTCTTGCTTGGTCCCCGGGAGCAGATCTCCTTGGTGTTCTTTACCGCGGTGATCTATGGATCGTCGATGTCATCAGCGGTCTAGGTCAACGGGTGACGGGCGACGGGCATACATTAAACTACGATTGGAAACCCTGATCAAAGTTCTGGTAGTATTGATGCAGATTTGTATTGCTTCAGTGATCAGCATAAGGAGGATACTTTGCGCATATTACTTACCGGTGGCGCAGGCTTCATCGGATCACACCTAAGTGATAGATTGCTTAAAGAAAAGCACCAAGTAGTGGTGATTGACAACCTCATCACCGGCAGATTGGAAAACATCGCTCACCTCGCTGGTCGTGAAGATTTTTCGTTTGTCAAGCATGATGTCTCAAATTTCATTTTCATTCCTGGTAAAATCGACATCGTCTTGCATTTAGCCTCCCCAGCCAGCCCTAATCCATCTTCCCCTTTTGGCTATCCGCAACTACCGATTCAGACGCTTAAAGTAGGTTCATTGGGTACACACAATGCACTTGGGGTTGCTCGTGCCCATGACGCACGCTTTCTGCTAGCCTCTACGTCCGAAGTCTATGGTGATCCGCAGGAACATCCACAGCAAGAGAGCTATTGGGGTCACGTCGACCCTATCGGTCCACGCTCGGTTTACGATGAAGCCAAGCGCTTCGCTGAGTCCATCACCATGGCCTACCATCGTTACCATGGCTTAAAAACCCACATCGCCCGCATATTCAACACCTACGGCCCCCGCATGAGGCTCGATGATGGCCGTGTAATTCCAAATTTCATCTGTCAAGCAATCAAGGGAGATCCCCTCACGGTTTACGGTGATGGGTCTCAGACTCGGAGCTTCTGTTATGTCGACGACTTGGTTGATGGGCTTTATAAATTGCTGACATCAGAGGAACACACACCGGTTAATCTTGGTAATCCTAAGGAGATGACAATCCTCGAACTTGCTTCAACAATCAACCGCCTCACGGATAACCCTGCCGATATACAAATAATGCCTGATCAACGCGCGCCTGCTGATCCCCAACGACGTCAACCGGATATTACTCGTGCGAAGGAGATCCTTGGTTGGGAACCTCAAGTCGATCTCGATCATGGACTCATGCAAACGATCGAGGATTTTCGAGATCGATTATGATTTCGCTCTCGTCTCGAAGGCGGCGTGAGCTGGTACGTTTCTTAAAGTTTTCCGTCGTTGGTACATTTGGCGCTTTCGTGGATTTCAGCATCCTTTATTTTCTGCACTCAGTCCTTGGACTTCATATCGTCTTTTCTAACACCATATCTTTCACTACGGCCGTATTAAATAATTTCATCTGGAATCGTTATTGGACCTACCCTGACTCCCGATCCAAGTCTATTGGCAATCAACTACGTCAATTCTTTATAGTCAACATCGCCGGGTGGGCGATAAACACTGGGATCTTATTGCTGTTGCGGTATCCTTGCGCATCCCTGGTTGGAACCCTAAGCCCACATTTTACAATCCTCAACAACTCTGATTTGGTCTATAAATTAGGCTACAACTTTGCAAAGGCGATCGCCACTGGTGTGGTGCTATTTTGGAATTTTGGCATCAACCGGATATGGACCTACTCAGATGCTCCGTAGGGTATTCCTCATGTAATTGCTTTCGTGTGCCGGTGACAATCAGTATAATGAGAGTTGTTATATCATTAGATGGAGAAGTAGATGTCGAGCGGATCTTTGAAACGACCCGTTCCGATTTATTCCACACCCGGTGACTGGGTGTCGATGCTGGTCTTCCCTTATCTATACAACACAATGGGCGAGTGGATCGGTTGGGTCACGCCTGATCGTCAGGTATATAATGTAATAGGGATTTATGTTGGTTGGCTTACAGATGAACCACGCATCCTGCGCAGACGGATCATTGATGGATCACTTCCTCGCTTGGAGCCCCCCACCCGTCCTGCTCGCATTCGTCCTCCAGCAACGGTTCCACTTCCTCCGATGATGGCAGAACTTCCATTTGAAATTATCGACGTCCTTGACGATGAACCTGATCGGCTCCATACAATTGATGCCGGTGAATTAAAAGAGGATATGGATTGATAGCCAGGAACTTCTTGAGGTGGTGCAGTGAGTAATACCAATCTAACCTTAACCAAATTACTTGAAATAGCAAGCTCCCAACGCTTTCTAGAGGCACCTCCCCCTGAAGATATGGGGCTTGCAGAACCCCTGGCTTTTCCCTTCTTGGGCATCATCGGTCAACAGGAGATGAAGATAGCCCTACTTCTCTCTTTGATTAATCCCAACATAGGCGGTGTTTTGCTTATTGGAACAAGAGGGACTGGCAAGACGACAGCTGTCCGTAGTCTGATAGATTTATTGCCTGACGTCCATCGAAGTCTTTGCACCTACGGTTGCCTGCCGGAAGATATCATTGATGGCGACATAGATGCGGTATGCCCTGAATGCGCACGCCGTTATGGTCAAGGTGAATCATTAACTTATCCTGACCGTGTGCGGCTAATCGAACTACCGCTCAATGCCCGTCTAGAGGATGTTGTCGGAGGGCTCGATGAACGCGCAGCATTGCATAAACGCATGCGTCTTAATCGTGGCATCATGGCCAGAGCGGATCGAAATCTACTCTATGTTGACGAAGTTAATTTACTGGATGACGACATTGTGGATGCCATCTTGGACGCGTCTGCTCAAGGGACTTACACTGTACATCGAGGTCCTTTGGTGGCCACCTACCGGGCGCGGTTTGTGCTGATCGGCTCGATGAATCCTGAAGAAGGACACCTTCGCCCTCAAATCCTCGATCGGTTTGGCCTTCGGGTGGTTGTCAGAGGTTTGGAACATCGAAAAGAGCGACTAGAAGCCTACCATCGTTCAATCGCCTTCCTCAACAGCCCTCGGCGGGTAATCAAAGAATATGCAGAAGCGACTGAGTTCATGAGACTTGAATTAGCATCAGCTCGTGAATCCCTGGCAAACGTACCGCTTACCTCTCAGGCGGAAAAAATTGGTCTTAAATTAATTCATGAATTGGGGATCGATTCCCTGAGAGCCGAAATCACACTCTTTGAATCTGCCCGTGCACACGCTGTCGCTGATGGACGCAAGCGAGCTAGCATTCAAGATGTACGAAAAGTAGCTCCCATGTCTCTCCGCATTCGTCGATCGACCTTTATGCAAGATTATTTCACGTCCAGAGCCGAAGAGGAAGAAGAGATAGACCGGCTAATATCGTCTTTAAAACGGAGGTCTTCTTCCAGAAAGAAAAAGACCTCCAAAAGTAAAAAGCCTTTAGGTTAAGGGGTTCAAAATTAAATAACAGAATTGG
Source organism: Anaerolineae bacterium (assembly GCA_030598885.1). Taxonomy (GTDB): domain Bacteria; phylum Chloroflexota; class Anaerolineae; order Anaerolineales; family E44-bin32; genus DUEZ01. The sequence continues at coordinate 38,009 of JAUVOZ010000001.1, forward strand.
CCTGCTTCAACCCGGACCATTCTTGGAACTTGTAGCATGAATGGTTATCCAAGGTGCTCTTCAATATATTTAACAGCCTCCCCTACTGTTGTTATCTTCTGTGCAGCCTCGTCGGAGATCTCTCCCCCGAATTTCTCCTCGAAGGCCATGATCAATTCCACCAAGTCGAGCGAGTCTGCTTCCAGGTCCTCTCGAAAGCGGGCTTCAGGAGATATTTTACCTTCGTCAATGCTAAGCAGATCTACGATAATCAACTTCACCTGTTCTAATGTATCTGACATCAGTCGTCTCCTTGATTCGATTCCTTTTTTATTGCTTCTCACTGATTTTAATTCAACCATCGAGGATAACGCAAGTTGACATCTCCTTGTCGCCCTTGGTAAGATGGTCTTCTCACACTAGGAACACTCTGACATGAGCAAAGTTACGCCAACCTCTACCCGTAAAACTAACCACATTCGGATCAACCTTGAAGAGGAGGTCCAATCCGATCTGACCACAGGTCTTGAGCGGTTTCGATTTACCCACAACGCCGTTCCGGAGATCGATTTCCGCCAGATCGACCCTTCAACTACATTCCTTGGTAAACATCTTTCCTTCCCCCTCTTAATTTCTTCGATGACCGGGGGGATAGAGGCTGCAGCCGCAATTAACCACTCTTTGGCTGAAGCCGCTCAAGCGATGGGAGTGGCAATGGGATTGGGCTCCCAACGCGCAGCAATCGAAGATCCATCACTCGAGCCAACCTTTCAAATTCGCCACCTGGCTCCTGATATCCTGCTATTTGCTAATCTTGGCGCGGTGCAGCTTAATTACGGCTATGGCATCGACCAATGCCGTCGTGCCGTCGATATGATTGAAGCCGACGCAATGATCCTACACTTCAATCCATTGCAGGAGGCGTTGCAACCGGAAGGAGATGTCAACTTCAGTGACCTTCTTCGTAAAGTCGAGAGCATATGCAGTCAGCTCGATGTCCCGGTCATCGCCAAGGAAGTCGGCTGGGGGATCTCCTCTCAGGTTGCCAAGGATCTGGTAGAGGCCGGGGTTTCCGTTATTGATGTCGCTGGTGCGGGTGGGACTTCGTGGGCACAGGTGGAGATGCATCGGTCGCAGGATGAAATTCAGGCTCAACTGGCCGCCAACTTTATCGGCTGGGGAAACCCGACATCTGAGTTAGTGACCGATGTTCGGCAGGCTTTACCGGAAATCCCTCTCATTGCTTCAGGCGGCCTTCGCAGCGGCATCGATATCGCTAAATGTATTGCCCTTGGTGCAGACATGGGTGGGATTGCCGGTCCTTTTCTCAAAGCCGCAGTGCAGTCAACCGAGGTGGTAATGGCAACCCTTAAAAAGGTGGAGGCCGAGATGCGAATATGTATGTTCGCCACCGGTTCTCCAAATCTAACTGCTCTGAGCCAGACAGAATTACGGCACATAACATGAGTGACAACAATCCCCCATCCTTAATTCGTCGTATGCGTGAGGCAATTGAGGTTGATCTCAAGCGTTCCATCGAATGGCTTGATTCAGAGCAATATCCCGAATTAGCTCATATGATTAGCTATCATATGGGGTGGAAAAACCAGGCACACTCACGGGGAAAACGCCTTCGGCCTATGCTCACGCTGTTGAGCTGCGCTGGTGTTGGTGCAAATTGGGAGATTGCCTTGCCGGCCGCGAGTGCGGTCGAATTGGTCCACAGCTTCTCTCTCGTCCATGATGACATCCAAGACCAAAGTGAAACCAGACGCGGGCGCCTCACCCTTTGGAAACTATGGGGACTCGCTCAGGCGCTCAACACCGGCGATACGATTTTCACCCTTGCCCGCCTAGCCACTTATCGACTGGTCAAGGTTGGGAACTCCTATGAAACTACTCTAGATGCCCAACGCATCCTCGATCACGCCTGCCTTCAACTCACCCAAGGCCAACACCTGGATCTCGCTTATGAGACCAAAGAGAATGTTACCATTTCCGACTATATTAGGATGATAGAAGGCAAAACCTCGGCACTACTTTCAGCCGCCTCAGCTATCGGCGCTCATATCGCTGGAGCTTCCGACCCGGTAGTTGAAGCCTATCGATCTTTTGGTCATAACCTGGGACTGGCGTTCCAGATCGAGGATGACATCCTTGGCATCTGGGGGAAATCCAACTTGACCGGGAAACCAGCCGGTGACGATCTTCTTAGGCGTAAAAAGACTCTTCCCACACTCTATGGATTGGAAAAATCCACCACCTTCAGCCGCCTTTTCTTACAAGAAAATGATGATGTCGATCTATTGGATATGGTCGCAGCCCTGGACGAAGTGGGCGCACATCAACACGCACGCTCCTTAGCTCAACACCATACCGACCTGGCATTGTCGGCTCTGAAAGAAGCCGCCCCAATGAATCCGTCCGGTGGGGAGCTTAAAAGATTATCACTCCTCCTCCTTCAACGCCAAACTTAACAGTTACGCCACCACTGACTAGAGTACGCGTTGCGCAACTCTTCCTTAATGCTATAATTTTCTCATAATAGGTGTAAGAGATGATACGAAGGACCACGCGCGCGCTTAATAACCAGACTGAACGGCTTGAAAGTTTACAGCCTGGAATCACTCTTCAGGATCGATATTTAATCCTCGGCCTGCTCGGCTCGGGCGGTATGAGCTCAGTCTATAAGGGTCGCGATTTACATTTCCCAAATGTCACCAAATTGGTCGCCATCAAGGAAATGACGAATTTAGTTGCTGACCAAACAATGTATGAGATGATCGTCACCAACTTCGAACGTGAAGCTGATCTCCTGGCCACTCTTTCCCATCCCGCCATTCCCCGTATTTATGATTATTTCATCGGCAATAAAAATCTCTACCTGGTGATGGAGTTTATCGACGGCAAGGATTTGGAAGCCGTTCTACAGGAGAGTGACGATTTCTTGTCCGAGGAGCAGGTTGTTAGTTGGGCAATCGAACTGTGTGATGTCCTAAGTTTTCTTCATGACCATAAACCTGAACCACTGGTCTTCAGGGATATGAAACCTTCTAATGTAATGATAGACCAGCATGGCCATATCCGTCTAATTGACTTTGGTATTGCTCGCGTCTTCCAACCTGGACAAAAGGGGACCATGATCGGCACGGAGGGTTACTCACCTCCAGAACAGTACCGGGGTGAAGCCTCCCCTGCTGGCGATATCTATGCACTTGGGGCAACTTTGCACCATATGTTAACCCGCCGCGATCCTCGGCTTGAGCCACCATTTTCTTTCAACGAGCGCCCAATCAGGGAGATCAATCCCGACGTATCTCCTGAAATCGAGGCAATCATCAACATTACCCTTGATTACGATCCAAAAAAACGCTACCCAAGCACTGATGCGTTGAAGAAAGCCTTGATAACGACGGCAAGTGATACCGGACTCTTGATCAAGCCACGTACAGCGGAGATCTTCATACGCGGCGACGACATTAAGGAATTATGGTCTTTCGAGTGTGAAGATGAGATTCGCGGCACCCCGATTGTGTATCAGGACATGATCATTATTGGCTGCTATGATCACAATCTCTACGCCCTGGATAAGAAGACAGGCGAGTTCATATGGAAATATGCAACCGAGGGAGGTATAACGGGTCAACCTGCGGCTGAGGATGGCGTCATATTCATCGGTTCTGAGGATTATCGCTTACACGCTGTCACCGCCCGGGGGGGCAATCTGACCTGGATGTACTACACCGAAGGTCCGATACGATCGTCTCCCATTCTTTCTCACGGTCATATTTTTATCGGATCTGATGACAATCACCTGCATGTCGTGAACTCCCTCAATGGCCGCCGTGTCTGGCGGGCTGAGACGATGGGCCCTATCTGGTCTACTCCATTAGTGAATGATGAGCGAGTCTTTTTTGGATGCGAGAGCGGCGATTTTTATTGCTATGACTTTCGCGGTGAATTAAAGTGGCGTAAGAAAATCAAGCGTGCCGTCACCTCCTCGCCCATTCTGATGGACGGGTTAATTTATTTTGGCTCCAAAGATTGGACTTTGTACGCCCTCGAGATGGAAAACGGATGGCAAGTATGGCGATTCCGTATGGGAGGACCAACTATTTCAACCCCTACTTCTGCTGAAGACAAGATTTTTATCGGCTGTGGTGATAACCATATCTACGCTATTCACGCCCGTCATGCGCGTGAGCTCTGGCGTTATGCCACTGAACATCAGGTCACTGGTTCGCCAGTCGCGTATGAGGATTCTCTATACTGTGGTTCTGTTGATGGAGGTTTATATTGCTTGGATTTCCGAACGGGTCGGTTACGCTGGCGTTTCCGCACCGAGGGCCCGATAACTGGCTCACCAGTCATCGTTGATAATACACTTTTCATCGGCTCTAACGACCATAAAGTTTATGCCTTACTAACATAGCAAGATTTAATAGGCAGAATGGAACGTGTCAATAAAATGGATGTTCTAAATCGGTTTATCAAGCGTATTTTCCGCCGGGAGGAGATTCACCCTCCCGGGAGTATTAAAACCGCGCCTCTTGAACCATCCCACCTGGAACCGGCTTGGGATCTTGATGGGCAGCAAGGGATCGTAGTCGGTGCTGCGCAATCCACTGGTATCGAACGAGACCACAATGAGGACACTCTTTTCGTTTTAGTAGGAAATTCCGCCGGTCAGGAGACACTCCCAGAGTTCGGTTTGTTTCTCGTCGCTGACGGAATGGGAGGACATCGCGCAGGAGAGGTTGCCAGCGCAATTTCTGTCCGAACCACCGCCCATTGTCTCACTGAAGGTATAATTCTACGTTTGTTTGAGAACGAACCCAAGGAACACACACTCCCGCTTCATGATCTCTTCCGTCAAGCGCTTGAACAAGCCAATCAGTCGGTTGTCACTCGCGTTCCCGGAGGCGGGACAACACTGACCGCAGCTTTACTTATCAACGGGCAGTTGACGATTGGCCATGTTGGTGACAGTCGGGCGTATCTCATTGTTGACGGCAAGAGCGAAGTCATCACTCGAGACCATTCCCTGGTTGAACGACTTCGAGAGCTTGGTCAATTGACCTCAGAAGAAGCTGCCTCCCATCCACAACGCAATGTGCTTTACCGAGCCATCGGTCAAGGAGCTAATCTTGAGGTAGACATAATTTCCCACCCCGTTCCGGATGGTGGATATTTACTTCTTTGCTCCGATGGTCTATGGGGAGTTGTTCCCGATCATGAAATTCGAAGGATTATCTATAATTCGGGACACCCTCAGGTAGCGTGTGACGAGCTAGTGCAAGCTGCCAACGCGGCTGGCGGGCCTGATAACATCACCGCGGTACTTGTAGGCTTTCCACCGAAGTGAGAAGAGGGATGCGTGCCATCGGATAAGGATTATTATTCTCTATTAGGTGTGTCAAGGAACGCGACAATAGAACAACTCCGTCGCGCTTATCGTGAGGCCGCTCTTCGTTTTCATCCAGATAAAAATGTAGCTCCTGGTGATACAGAACTTTTCCTTGATGTCAGTCGCGCCTATGAAACATTACTCGACCCAGATCAGCGTGCGGCTTACGACCTGGAATTAGAGGCAGCCGAAGAAGTGATGGCTGCTTCAGCTTCTTTTCGCTGCTATGTAAAACACAGTCGGAAAAACCTGCTCCAACTTGCTGAACCCCAAGTTCATTACACTCTCTTGGAAATAACCCCCTCCCTGGATCTACCTAACATCCGCTCCCCAATCAACCTTACCATCGTAATCGACCACTCAACCTCAATGCGTGGGCAACGCTTGGATCGGGTACGATCAGCCGCCCTGGACATACTAAAAGGTCTCGAGGCTGGCGACTCCGCCTCGATCATCGCCTTCAGTGATCGAGCAGATACAATCGTCTCACCAGAGCAAGCCAAGGATCTCTCCTCCGCACGTGCTCGTCTCAGCCTTCTTCAAGCTGGCGGGGGTACAGAAATCGGTCAAGGTCTTGAAAAAGGTTTGACCGCGCTTCATCGTAATTTTAACAAAGAAGGCGTCAACCATATGATTTTGCTCACCGACGGCCGCACATATGGTGACGAAGAATTGTGCATAGCTCTGGCCGATAAAGCCGCCGAAGATGGTATTTCAATCAATTGCGTTGGCATCGGCTCCGATTGGAGCGATCGTCTGCTTGATGATCTAGCAAGCCGGGGTGGCGGCAATGTTATCTTCCTCAACTCTCCGCGCGCCATCCAAGATCTCTTGAAGGATATCTTCGACTCTCTCGGTCAGGTCCTCGCCAGCCGTGTACGCTTGGATGGAGCCATTGGCCAGCAGGTTGATCTACGATCTGCTTTCCGCCTTTCTCCCGAACCTATGCCATTAGGTGATAATTTGCCATTGAGCCTCGGTCATCTCCCGAGAGAAGAAGCCATCCGTTTGATTCTGGAACTAGTAATCCATCCCATTGGCGAAATGGACAAAATAACCTTGGCTCACTTCAACATCACCGGCGACATCCTTTTATCAGGCACTGAGAATACAAACCTTCCAGTCGAGATCGCAATGCCGGTATCAGCAGATCCCGATCCTGACCCTCCGCCGGAGGAGATTGTATCAGCCCTCAATCTCATCGCCCTTTACGGCTTGCAGGAGAAAGCACGTCACGAATCTGAACTTGGTCAGTCTGCAAAAGCAGCCAAGCGTCTTGAGAATTTGGCTACCCACTTGATCGCAGCTGGTGAAAGAGAACTTGCAAAAGCAGCTTTGAGCGAAGCGGTACGTCTTTCCCGCAACCATCGCATTTCTAGTGCAGGGGAAAAAGTCCTTAAGTATGGGACACGCGCACTTCTCCTCCCTCCATCCAGTGACAAGTAATGATTGAATGCCCTTCCTGCAAACACCAGCAATTTGTCGGTACTTTGTATTGTATTGAATGTGGTACCCGGCTGATACATGTATCCCCCCTACCGGCAACTGGGCCAGTAGAAGGACGAACAGATGGAGTTCACCCCGGATCACCCGCTTACCCCGAAGGACCTGAACTTCGAACAGGAGCCTTACTTGGTTTGCGTGTCGTTGGCACTGATGCCGTTCTTTCCCTACTTGGTCGGGTCAACTACACATTAGGAATTTCCATCGAAGGACAAGCTGTGATTCCTGATGTTGATTTAGGTCCTTTTGATGCATATAATCATGGTGTTTCCCGTATCCATGCTGAGATGCAACTGAAACCCGATGGCATCTATATTATCGACCTCGATAGTGCCAACGGCACAACAGTAAACGGCACTCTCCTGGAAACTATAACGCCCGCGGCCATCCGTCATGGCGATCTCATCCAACTTGGGGGTTTATCCCTACAATTAATCTCCCGTTATCAAAGATAAAGGTGTACCATGCCCATCAGCGTATTGCTTCACATCTCGAACGAGGAAGCTGTCATCGGTGAAATAGAACAGCTTCCCACCCCAACCGATACGTCCGTCACTCTGAACAACCCTCGCCGACGTGACGACAAGGAACTTACATATCTCGCCGAAACTGTGGTGAGTGTCATCTGGCCAATGCACCGTATCAACTTCATCGAAATCCTGCCATCGCGAGAGGAAGAAGAACTAATCGGATTTGTCCGGGAAGAGTAATATGGCAACATCTACCTCTCGTCGACGACGGATCTTGGTCGTCGACGACGAACCTCGGATGATCCATTTCATCCGTTTAAATCTAGAACATGACGGCTTCGAGGTTTACCAGGCTACCTCCGGTATTAAAACGCTCGATCAATTCCGCGACCAGTTGCCTGATTTGATCTTGCTCGATGTAATGATGCCGGACATTGATGGTTTTGAGACCCTGCGCTTGATACGTGAAATCTCGAATGTTCCAGTTATCATGCTCACTGCTAAAGGCGACGAGGATGATCGGGTCAAGGGCCTTGAGTTGGGAGCTGACGACTACATCACTAAACCTTTCAGCCCGCGTGAACTTGTCAGCCGGGTTCGAGCTGTTCTACGCCGTACCGAAATGCCTGGTACCCCAACTCACGAGGAGATCCAGGTTGATGATAGGCTCAAGATTGATTTCGATCGCCGGGAGGTTTGGGTTGAAGACCAGCTAATAAAGATTCGACCAACGGAGTACCGACTTCTATATCACCTGGTCAAGAACGCTGGTTGGGTCGTCCCTCATGAACAACTTCTGGCGAAGGTTTGGGGCTACGAATATAGAGAAGAGACACATTATCTAAGGCTGTATATCAATTACCTGAGAAAAAAAATTGAGCAAGATCCCTCTAACCCCCAATATATCCTTACTGAACGCGGGGTCGGTTATCGCTTTATTGACTTCCGGCGGCATAAGAATAAACAGACCCACGATTGATCCGTACTTCACCCTTGTCCCCATCCAGGGCATACATTACAATCGCCTCAGAGAGTGAGGTAAGACCTTTGGCACGTAAAAGGATTTTACTAGTAGATGATCATGAAGTTGTACGTATGGGCTTGAGAGCCCTACTCGATAAACACCCCGGACTTGAGGTTGTTGCCGAAGCAGCAACCGCCCGGGAGGCCATAGAAAAGACAAGAGCATACAAACCAGATGTGGTGGTGATGGACATCCGCCTTAAAGGAGGATCAGGCATCGAAGCTTGTCAGGAAATTAAGAATTCATATCCTGAGATAAACGTGATAATGCTCACCTCCTATGCTGAGGATGAAATGCTCTTCTCCGCTATCCGAGCCGGCGCCTCTGGATATGTGTTGAAACAAATAGGAGGCGATGATCTAATACGAGCGATTGAAACCGTCGGTCGGGGGGAAGCCCTACTAGATCCAGCAGTCACCCAACGCGTGTTTCAGGAAGTGCGAAAGGCTGCCCGTGAGGAAGAGGCCTCAGCTTTTGCTGAACTCACCCAACAAGAAATGCATGTCTTACAACTAGTCTCCGAAGGTCGCACGAATCGTCAAATTGCTGAGATGCTCTTTTTAGGGGAAGGTACCGTCCGCAACTACGTCAGCAGCATCCTATCGAAGCTAAATGTTCGCAATCGTGCTGAAGCCGCAGCTTATTCAGTTGAGTATAACCTAAAGAATTACCTCTAATTCGATATAGATTGTACTGACAAAAGGCTAAATTCGAGGAAGTGAACGTATATGTGGGGGCTCTAAGGCAACGTCGGCGCGGTCAGTGTAAGGGAGGATCCTGACTGGCAACAGACGCCTCCTCAGCCGTATGTACAATTACATAGGCTAATCCATCGATCCAATCAATAACCGATTCTTCGAATCGGTTTAATATTACTAGCCGTCGGGCAATGCGTGTTACCTGCTTGCCGGCTTCGATGCAGATTTCCTCCAGGAGCGTTTCGTCCTCCGCTGGCAAGGAGATAACCCGCTTCATAACCTCTTTATGTAGGTCTTGCCTGGTAATTCGCCAGAATGACTCAGGAGCTTCTACTGAAATTATTTGATTCAGCTTGATGCCATACTCTGCAAGGGCGTCTAATAAATCCTGTCGTACACCTAATCCCTCCTGGCTAAGGTTGGTCTTCACTGTACGTATTGCTCCAAGAATCTCCCGTAGAACGGTAAGCGACTTTGACCCGGCTATTACCAATTCCTCCAGGAGCTCGTCAAATGGTGTGGGATCTCCTTTCCGGAGACAATCATCTATCAGTTGCTCTGCTTCCAATCGTACGTAGGTGCGTTCAGCGAGTGAGAGCAACTCATCTAATGGATGACTCACCAGTTTTTCCTCCTTTAGCTGGCAGACCTTCGGTAAGAGCTCTCTAAGACATTCCCCTGAGTAGATCTCATAGTTATGATCGTCTTTCTAGACAAGCTGTACCACTTAATTCCCCAAACAGATCATAACCCGATTTCCAACCCCTGACAATTCAGGGTGAAGCTAAGGATCGAAGATAGTTAGCTACCCCCCATCCCGCCTTGTTGTTATCGTACGGATTGACTAAATACCACCAAATATAACCATCACTATTAACCGGTCCATCATTTACCCTGAAGACTTCATTCTCCAGAGCAAGAAAACTGACAATGCCATCCAAATCGGGCTGATTACGTAAACGAAGCCCATCGCCGCCGGTTCCAAAGACGGTAACCAACTGGCCACGCAGGAAGCTGTCTTGTGGCAATGCTGGCTGCTCAGGAGTATTGGTCGGGTTGGGTTCAAAAGAAACGGCTGTCTTGGTTGCTGGGATCGGTGAAATTGTGGGAAGGACAATCATCTTTAGAACCGGTGTTACTTTCGGTCTGTTAGGCGCTGATTCCCTCCACATAAAACCTAAAACAACGAGCAATAGAAACAACCCTCCACCAAATGCTCCTCCAGAAACTGCCCACAAGCATCCCGGACGCCATCTTCTTATACGAGAGAAAAGAATATCAACCATGGGTAAAACCGTAGCAAATCATTTCAGCAAATGATCGCTAAGAATCATGTCTTGGTAGATCGGGTGATAAGAAGAGCCCCGAGGTCACATCGGCAGGAACCAACACCCTCAACACTCTGCGACGGACATGGAATTGGATAGGAGATTCCATCACCCATGGCTCACCATCGATTTGCATCGGCATATTTATCTCTGCCTCGAACGTCGCCTCTCCTGCGCGAAAGTGAACAACTCCGGGTGCATCGACATGAGTCCCTCTGAAGACCTGTACTACTCTAATCACTACATCCCTCACCGACTCTCCACCGATAAGCCAAAAATCAAGCAATCCGTCATCTACTTGAGCTCCAGGCGCTATTTCCGCTAATCCGCCTGCATAACCAGGGATGTTGCATGCAATCGCGATAAGAAACCGTCCACTCCATTTGTTTTCTGATGTGCGCGCTTGAAGCTCGATCCCCTCCCAACCAATAGAACTCCACAGTGCGGTAGTGGCATAATGCGCGACACTGAATAATTTCTCCCACCGAACACGTGGACCGATGCTATTGACAACTTTAGCTGCTAATCCCATCCCAGCCCAAAGTAAAAAAGTTTGTCCATTGCATTCACCGAGATCCACTAAGCGGATATTACCGTGGGCGAGACGGGCAGCTGCTTGCTCTAAAGCAAACAAATGTCCGTAGTCCAAATGCGGCAAGCCAATTTCCTGAGCCCATACATTGGCTGTCCCCGCCGGCAGGACACCTAGCGCCGTCTGTGTCCCCGCAAGTGTAGCAGCAACCCGTCCTACCGATCCATCTCCCCCAGCCACGAAGACCGCCTGACATTCAGCGTGCACAGCCTGTGATGCTAACTCAGACAGTCCAAATTTATCCTTGGTCGTAATCAGCTGTACATCCCAACCAGCTTTTGCCAACACTCGAGTTGCTCGACCAAGCAGTGGACCAGCCGGGAATCGCCCGGCAGCAGGATTATAAATCAGCCATGCGCGACGCACTGTTACCGCTCCAATCGTTAATTATAACCTGAATATTTCAGCATCAGTTGCTTCGATCATCAACCGCGGTTAGAATTTCATATAAATACCATGGCGGGGATGTCTGAGCATACTATATTAAGTGGACGCTATGAGCTTCTTGGCCACTTGGGCAAGGGAGGCATGGCATACGTTCATCATGCCCATGATAAGAACTTACAGCGTGATGTGGCCATTAAAATATTACGTGATTCACTAATCGAAGATCCTGAGTTTCAAGCCCGCTTCTTGCATGAAGCTCGAGCCGCAGCAAACCTTGCTCACCCCAACATCGTGACTATCTACGATTTCGGTTACGATAACCGACGCTACTTCATTGTGATGGAGTACGTTGAAGGAACCGACCTTAAGTCATTTATACTTCGCAATAATCGCCTTCCTACAGAAGAAGCTGTTGATTTGATGATCCAAATAAGCGCTGGCGTTGGCTATGCGCATCGAGCTGGATTAGTTCACTGTGACCTGAAACCACAGAACATACTCGTCGGGCGCGATAACCGAGTAAAAATAACCGACTTTGGTATCGCTCGCGCATTGGCATCCATTCGTCCTGATGAATATTCCGAGATCGTCTGGGGAAGCCCCACCTACTTCGCCCCTGAGCAAGCTGCAGGAGCTTCCCCCTCTCCAGCTAGCGATGTCTATGCCTTGGGCATAATCCTATTTGAAATGCTCACCGGGCGTCCGCCCTTTGTGGCTACCGACCCTGTCCTTCTCGCCAAACTCCACCAGGTCGCCCCACCCCCACCTCTACGACACCTCAATCCAGCAATTCCGGTGACACTGGAACAAATAATACTCAAGGTACTCTCGAAGGAACCATCAGCCCGTTACCGGACGGCGGACCAATTCGGTCGCGTCCTATCGTCATTTGCCAGGCAACCCCAACCAATCGACCAACCAATTCATACCCACTCAACCGACCCACCCCAAAACGATCATCCCCCCCACTCTGAGTTGAGGGAGGTGACCTATCCATCTCCGATTGACTGGACGGCTGTCGTCTTGGGATTGTTGGCTTTCATCGCATTGGGAGGACTAATTCCCCTCTGGTTATGGGTTTGTCTGTTATACCCAACATGCCCATTAAATACCTGGTAAGATGACCTTTTGGCCACACCGTATCATAGGGTGATGTATTATAATGTAATGCGCCGGCATAAGAACCCCGGCGAAAGTAATTGTTTATCAGGAGGTTGTCGTGAATTCACCGCGAGGTAGAAACTCGCTTGTTCTCATGATTTTAATTTTGATTGTCGCTGCGTTGGTGCTCCAATTCCGGGGCAGTGCAAACCAACCTGAGCGGTTGGCTTTCAACGAGGTCGCTGATCGAATTATATCAGGGGAGATCGCTCGAATCGTTGTCGATGATAATGATTTAGAAGTCATTTTTGAAGATGGGAATACTGCCCTTTCTCGTAAAGAACCCACTAAGACCTTCGTCGAGCAATTACTCGACCTAGGCGTCACATCGAGTGATCTCTCTACGACTATAATCAAGCTTGAGATCAAAGAACCAAGCGATTGGAACACGATTATTAGTTTGATCACATATATTCTTCCTGCGTTGCTTGTCGTTGGTTTGATTTTTCTGATGCTCCGACAGGCACAGGGCAGCAACAACCAAGCCCTTTCCTTCGGTAAGAGTCGCGCCCGTTTATTTACTGGCGACAAACCAACGGTAACCTTCGACGATGTGGCGGGGGTGGAGGAAGCCAAGGAAGAGCTGCAAGAGATCGTCGAGTTCCTACAAGAACCGGAAAAGTTCATCGCGCTTGGAGCCCGTATTCCAAAGGGCGTTCTGCTCATTGGAGCGCCAGGCACTGGAAAGACCTTGATGGCAAAGGCCGTTTCAGGCGAGGCTGTCGTGCCCTTCTTCTCGATATCCGGTTCTGAATTCGTCGAGATGTTCGTTGGCGTTGGTGCTAGCCGTGTGCGGGATTTATTCGATCAAGCCAAACGGCATTCCCCCTGTATTGTTTTTGTAGATGAGATCGACGCAGTCGGCCGCCAACGTGGTGCAGGATTGGGCGGAAGCCACGACGAGCGGGAACAAACGCTCAATCAGATGCTGGTCGAAATGGATGGCTTCGAAACCGATACCAACGTGATTATCATGGCCGCCACCAATCGACCTGATATCCTCGACCCAGCACTCTTGCGACCAGGCCGCTTTGATCGTCGAGTGATCCTCGACCAACCTGACATGCGGGGTCGGGAGGCGATCCTCAAAGTCCACGTCAAAGGCAAGCCGCTTGAGGCGGAGGTGAACCTGGGAATTATCGCCAAATCCACCCCCGGGTTCGTTGGCTCTGACCTTGAGAATCTTGTTAATGAAGCTGCAATTCTAGCTGCCCGTCGGGATAAACGAACCATTGGTCAGTCTGAGTTCGAAGAGTCGATTGAGCGGGTCATCGCCGGTCCTGAACGTAAAAGTCGTATTATCAACGAGGAAGAAAAGCAGATCATCGCTTATCACGAGGCAGGTCACGCTGTGGTAGCACATGTGATCCCCGAGGCAGACCCGGTACACAAGGTAAGCATTATCGCCCGCGGCATGATGAGCGGGTTCACCCTGGCCCTGCCCGAGGAGGACCGAACTTTAATCTCACGTAACAAGATGAAGGGCGATATGGCTTTTATGCTAGGTGGCCGCGCGGCAGAAGAGATCGTCTTCAACGACATCACCTCAGGTGCATCCAACGACTTAGAGCGAGTCACGAAAACCGCGCGTTCAATGGTTACCCGTATGGGGATGAGTGAGTTGCTAGGTCCGATGGTATATGGACAGAAGGAAGAGTTGATCTTCCTCGGTAGAGAGATCTCGGAGCAACGAGACTACTCAGAGAATATCGCGGAAAAAATCGACGCCGAGGTGCACCAACTAGTGCAAGAGGCCTACGAACGGGCGAAGGAGATACTCATAAAATATCGAGCTCAACTCGATGCAGTTGGCCAGCGATTGATCGAGGTCGAAACCATCAACCGCGAGGAGTTTGAGCGGATATTTTCCGAACCCGTGCAACCGAAGAACGGTGGCACTCCTGTACTAATATCCGGATAAAGAATTCTACAATTCAGCATATCAACATTATCGACCAGCCCTATTGTAGGGCTGGTCGATTTCTGTAACCCATCTGCCGGGGTTATTCCCTGGCGAATGTGAATTGCTATCCAGTCTCCTGTTCCAGGCGTTCCTTCTCTTGGCGCTGTAGCTCCCGTCGCAGGATCTTGCCGATGGTTGTTTTGGGAAGCTCATCGCGGAATTCGACCTGAGTTGGAACTTTAAACGGTGCTATTCGTTCTTTACACCAGGCTCGGATTTCATCTACGGTTGCTGTTTCGCCATTCTTGAGCACAACCCAAGCCTTAACTGTCTCGCCGCGATATGCATCTGGTATCCCTGCCACACCCACTTCGAGCACCTTTGGATTCTCTGCAATGACTTCTTCAACCTCCCGCGGCCAGACCTGGTAACCGCTCGGCTTTATCAACTCTTTCTTGCGATCTACGATGTAGAAGTAGCCGTCCTCATCCATGCGAGCAATATCACCAGTGAAAAGCCACCCCTCGCGCAGAGCGTTGGCCGTTTCGGTAGGCATGTTGTGATAACCCTTCATCACCTGTGGGCCTTTGACCACCAACTCGCCTATCTCCCCCGTGCCAAGCACTGTTGTTTCATCCTCCAGAGATATGATCCTGGCATCCACATCTGGTAGAGGTACGCCAATCGAACCCTCCTTTCTCAACCCCTGAAGCGGGTTGCAGTGGGTGGCGGTAGGCGTTTCAGATAGGCCATAACCTTCAACTAACTTTCCACCAGTCAGGGACTCGAAGGTCACCTGTGTTTCGCGCATCAACGGAGCCGATCCGGAGATGCACGCTTTGATTGAGCTCACATCAACCTTCCCGTTGATCACATCCGGATGGTTGTTGATGGCGTTATACATTGCTGGTACGCCCGGGTAAATCGTGGGCCGATGTTTAGCGATCAAGCCGAGAACATCACCCATATCACGCGGATTGACAGCCAGAGCCAACGAGGCTCCGGCTGAGACACCGAAACTCATTCCAGCAACCATCCCGTAGACATGGAACATCGGGATCGCCATAAGGACCACCTCGTTCCCAATTTCAATCTCAGGCAAGCATGCGCGGATTTGGAGTGTGTTCGCCACCATATTTCGGTGAAGAGCCACGGCTGCCTTCGGCACCCCTGTCGTCCCTCCACTGTATTGGAATATGGCCGTATCCTCAGAACCAATGTCCAGCTTTGGTCGATCCTCCGGGGTGTACTTGGCGAGAAGGTCCTGCAACCAGACATCACCCTCACCCAGCTCAACCCGGTGACCACCTTTCTTCTCCTTGGTCAGTGTGAAAAGGAAGCTGAGCAAGCCAGGCAATGCTTCTTTAATATTAGTCACCACTACTTTCTTAAGCGCTGTCTTTGGTTGAGCCTCCTTAATGGTCCTGTAGAACATACTCATGGCGATCATGATCTCAAGACCGGAGTCGTTGAGTTGGTACTCGATCTCACGACTCTTATAGAGCGGGTTGAAAGCAACAACCACCCCACCCGCCTTCAGGATGCCATAAAAGGCGATTACGAACTGGGGGATATTGGCCATGCACAGACCGACCGGTGTGCCTTTCTTCACACCTAACTCCGCCAGGCCGGCTGCTAGCCGGTCGGTCAGAGCGTCCATTTCAGCGTATGTTATAGTTGCCCCCTTGAAGAGGGTACACGGTTTGTCCGGATACTTGCGCGCCGACTCTTCTAGAAAATAAAAAAGAGGCACAGAGGGGTAATCGATACTGTGCGGCACACCGGGGTCATAATGCTTTAGCCAAGGACGCTCTGCCATTTCTTCTTCTCTCCTTACTAGATGCTACAAGAACGGCGGATAACCCAACTATTTTATACAACGGAAATGCTGCAAAGCAAAGCGCAGTGATATAATTCCAAGATAACCAGTAATTGAATAGAAGATTATTACCCACCAATATGTTCTCGACATATGAGGATAAACTACAGCATAGGAAAAAGGATACTTACATCTGATTCCACTTATAAATTCCTACGATTAAAAGGAGATCCTCTGTATATGGACAAACCGTCCTTGCCCGGTCACAAAGCAAGAGAGTACATCGATCGAGATAGAAAAGTCATCTCCCCCTCCTACTCACGCTTTTATGGATTCATGATGGACCATGGATTGGGGTCTGAGGTATGGGATGTCGATGGCAATCGTTTCATCGACTTCGCCGCGGGAATTGCCGTTTGTTCGACAGGTCATAGTCATCCGAAAGTCGTTGAGGCTGTTAAACAACAGGCAGATCGTTTCCTGCACATCTCTTCTGACTTTTATCACCCGATATGGATTGAGTTCTCCGAGCGATTAGCCTCAACCGCTCCGTTCAAGGAACCGGCTCGGATCTTCCTCGGTAACTCAGGCACCGAGGCGGTCGAAGCAGCAATAAAATTAGCCCGCTATCACTCCGGTCGTCAACAATTCATCGGTTTTTACGGATCATTTCACGGGCGAACACTTGGAGCCCTAGCCTTTACAGCTAGGAAACCTGCCTACCGCCATGGTTTCTTACCCCTGATGAACGGTGTGACCCATGTTCCCTTTCCTGATCCTTACCGACCGATCCTTTCATCAAACGACAACGATTACGGTGAGACGGTTGTCGATTTCATTGAACAGGTTGCTCTGAGTAAGGTTGTGCCACCGGAGGACTGCGCAGCTATCCTCGTCGAGCCTATCCAGGGTGAAGGTGGGAATGTAGTACCGCCGGATGGCTTCTTCCCCGCCCTGCGACGTTTGTGCGATAAACATGGTATTCTGCTCATCGTTGATGAGGTCCAATCCGGTGTGGGTCGCACCGGAAAGTGGTGGGCGATCGAGCACTGGGGAGTAGAACCCGACATTGTATGCACTGCTAAAGGGATCGCCTCCGGCCTCCCTTTGGGCGGTATAATCGCCCGTGAAAGCCTGATGAATTGGCCTTCAGGTTCTCACGGAAACACGTTTGGTGGCAATCCGATTTCGTGCAGCGCAGGTCTTGCCACCCTGGATTTAATCGGAAACGGTATGATGCAAAATGCGGCTGAGGTGGGCGAATACACTCTCGACGCACTGAGTGAGATTCAGGTCCGCCACCCCAGTATTGGTCAAGTCCGAGGAAAGGGATTGATGATCGGGATCGAATTCGTGAAGGATCGCCAATCGCGCAATCCAGCCAGTGCTCTGCGTGACCGGATCTTAGAACAAGCCTTCCAACGCGGATTACTGACTTTGGGCTGTGGCGAAAGTACGATCCGCATCTCTCCACCGCTAAATATCTCTCGAGACTTGATCGATGAAGGTCTGGAGATACTCGAAATCGCGATCAGCGATGCCGAGGAAGGGTTAGACTAAGGTGATGCTCCCTGATTTCCGCGTTCGCCAACGAGATTACATGCTCGAGATTTCGCGAGTGATTACTGAGGAGCTGGACCTCAACCTGGTCCTGACCCGCATCGCCCGTGTTTCTTCCGAATTGCTCGCTGGCCACGCGGGGTTGATCGCACTGCGCGATGAAGGTGGTGGTTGGCGCATCGCCTCATCTTATGGCATCAACCCTGATTTCCTCAAGAACTTAGAGCCTTTGCTCGCAGATATACCAGACCATGGCGACCCAGCCATATTCGCCCTTCCTGAGATCAATCGTCGCCTGCAAAGAATCACCGAAGCTGCTTCTGTCGGTTTGTTGACCGGCGTTGGTCTTCCCATGATCGCTCGTGGAGAAGTCGTCGGTGTGATTTTCGTTTTCCGTTCGTACCGTGGACACTTTTCCGCCGAGGATCGCAGCCTACTTCAATCTTTTGCTTCTCAAGCAGCCATCGCTACACACAACGCCCGCCTCTATACCGAAGTAGCCAAGCAGAAACAGCACATGGATGCAATTTTGGAATCAGCCGCCGATGGCATCTTCATCCTCGATCCCAGTTTCCATTTCACTAGGTTCAATCCCGCTTGTTCACGCATAACGGGTTACTCTTCTGAAGAGGTACTCAGCCGCGAACACGCTGAGATCATCCGTTGGCTTCAACGTGAACCCGGTTTATCGCTTGAGGAGGCTGAGGCAGGCGGCTGGCCGCTTACCTCACAGACGACCCTTTACGTTGAAGGAGACCTGATCACTAAAAATAAGGAGGCGATCAGCGTTGGAATTCGCTACGCGCCAACTATATCCTCTGAAGGACCTCTACTCAGTATTGTCGCCAATATGCGAGATATCACCAAGTTTCGCGAAGCTGAAGAACTGAAGAATACTTTCATTTCGATTATCAGCCACGAACTACGCACACCTGTGGCTTTGATTAAAGGTTATGTCGGAACCCTGCGACGGGAAGATGCCACCTGGGATCCAAACACCGTACGGGATAGCTTGGCGGTCATTGAAGAGGAATCAGACCGGCTAGCAAGCTTGATCGATGATTTGTTAGATGCGTCCAGGCTGGCAGCCGGAGCCTTGGCCTTGACTTTATCTGAAGTATCATTGGATCGTCTTGCGCAACGGTTAACGCAACGATTCGCGACTCAGTCTACTACACACACATTTGATGTCGACTTCCCGCGCAGCTTCCCCCTGATTATTGGGGACGAACAACGACTTACCCAAGTGCTCTCTAATCTTCTTTCAAACGCGGTTAAATTCTCCCCTGACGGTGGTCGGGTGAGTATTCATGGTCAAGTTCGACCAG
>JAUVOZ010000200.1 GCA_030598885.1 Anaerolineae bacterium
GCTGGCTTACCTTCAAACCGGTGCGGCCTAGATTTTTATATTCCATAATTAATTTCTCCTTAGAGCACTAGTAGATAAACCAACTTTTAGTGACATGAGGACTCGATTTTTCCGATTCCGATCTATTTTACCCTGTTATGCACCATGGTGGTCTTTATCGATCCCAAGGTCAGGCATTTGAGTGCTAAGTAGACGTACTATTCTAATCCCTCGGCTTGACTATCGTATCGTCGCGGTTGAGCGTCCCAGTTCCTTCGTAGTAGTCACAATAAGGTTGGAAACCTAAGCGTCGATAACAGCGTAATGCCGGTTCGTTGTCTATGGCAACGTTGAGCACAATGGTTTGGATATTCTGTTCGAGTAGATCCTTCACCACAGCCGCGCTGGCTCGCATTGCCAGCCCTTGTCCCCTTCGGTCAGATCGGGTGAACACATTGCCTACCGCGGCGACCTTTGCCCATTGAGAAAGAACATGCACACCAGCAATGCTGAGTAGTTCATCCCCCTCGCGGATTCCGAAGAAAGGACCAATCGCTAGCTGGCGTTCGTGGAAAGAATCGGGCATATCCGGGGAACTTTCGAATAGGCGTCGAATAGCTGGGAGGTCGTCGGAGACGAGGCTTTTGAGGTCGACATTAGAGACCCGAGGGAAATCGCGGTGATTAAGTACCATCCGCCACATATGCCGTTCGATTCTTGATTGAAGCCGGTCGGCGAGCATCAAACGACAGTTTCTCTTCAATGTGTATTGGTATACACCGCAAGGCACTCGGTTAACCAGCGGTCTGAGGTCTTCAGGATCACCGTGTACAAAAAGAACAGGAGGGTCCAATCCTTTATAGATCAGTATGACCGCCTTCTCGCTTACCAGCCATGTGCTATGTTCAGCCTCGGCTGGGTCGAGGTCAGCTAGGGCATAGGCGCACCATACGCGGTCTGACTCTAGGAGTTGGTATAAATGTCGATCGACCTCAGCCTCACTCACCTCAGTTGATCCAATTCCCCATGGTCGTCAAAGTACTGACGGAATCGGTTTATAAATGTTTCCATGTCGAATTGATGGCTCATGGGACTTTCGGCTTCCAGGCAATAAGTAGCAGCCAGGGAGCCCATTTGTCCACACCGCTCCAAGCTCAAATCATGCATATAACCCTTCAGGAAACCACCACGAAAAGCATCACCAACGCCAGTGGGGTCGATAATTGTTTGTGGTTTGACAGCCGCGATGTGAAACTCATCGTCGTCAGTGTAGAGGTTGGCACCGTCTTCCCCATACGTTATCACCACAAAATCTGCATATTCCCGGATGGCTTCCAAGGAAAGGCCGGTTTTATCTTCGATCAGGCCGACTTCATAGTCGTTAGAGAACAAGGCTTGACAACCTTCTATCCCCTGGCGCAGATCGTCGGCATCCAGACGGATGATCTGCTGGCTGGGGTCATACACATATGGGATTCCTAATTGGCGGCATTCCCGAGCATAATTAACCATGGCTTGTGGATCATTGGGGGAGATCACAGCTAGGTCAGGTCGTTCGATTAAGTTGGCGAAGGATAGTTGGGAAGCGTATGCCATGGCTCCGGTGAAGAAGCTGGCAATTTGGGCGTTGGCTTGATCAGTGGTGACAAAGAAGGAAGCCGTAAACTCCCCAGGGATAACCTTAATGGCAGATGTGTCGACACCATGTTCCTCGAGCCAGACACTGAATTCCTCGAAGTCTTCCCCGGCTGTCGCCATCACCTTCGGTCTTTCACCAAGCAGAGCCAGTGTATAAGCGATGTTGGCGGCGATTCCGCCGCGACGGCGGATAAGTGAATCGACCAGGAAAGACAAACTGATCCTGTCGAGCCGGTCGGGGAGGATATGATCGCGGAAGTTTCCCGGGAAGGTCATCAGGTAGTCGTAGGCGACGGAGCCGGTTAAGACGATGTTCATGTCCTCTGAGCCTCTTTTACCGCGCGGGAGAGCGATGTGGAGTAAGGTGGGTGAAGTACGCCGATTTCGGTGATAAAAGCGGTGATCAACCTGTAAGGGGTGACATCAAATGCAGGATTACGCGCCCGGCTTCCGTCCGGGGCGACGGGCTGCCCCTGGCGCTGCAAGTCGAGCACTTCAGCCGGGTCTCGCTCTTCGATTGGTATTGTCTCACCTGAGGGTAAACTGAGGTCGATAGTCGAGGTTGGGACAGCGCAGTAGAAGGGAACATCATTGTCGTGCGCCGCAAGGGCGAGCATATATGTGCCGATCTTGTTGGCCACATCGCCGTTGGACGCTACTCGATCAGCGCCTACAAAGACGGCTTTCACTTGGCCACTATGCAGGTAATAACCTGCAGCGTTGTCGGTGATGATCTCATAAGAAATGTCGTATTGATCTAGTTCCCAAGCGGTAAGGCGGGCACCTTGTAGACGTGGTCGGGTCTCATCCACCAGCACGTGTACCCGTTTGCCCTGATCGTGAGCGGTGCGGATGACTCCTAACGCTGTGCCGTAGTCCACCGTGGCCAGGGCGCCGGTGTTGCAGTGGTGTAAGACGGTGGCGCCATCATTGATTAAATCGGCACCATGCTGTCCGATTCGCCGGTTGACTTCTACATCTTCGTCGGCAAGTTTCTGAGCCTCCTCAACTAATCGCCTCCGCATGGTTTGCGGTCCCTTTTCAAGTGAGTCGTGGGCCGTTTGGAGCAACCGATCGAGTGCCCATCCTAGATTAGTCGCGGTGGGTCGCGCATCGCGAAGCATGTTAGCCGCGGCCTCGAGGTCGTTCCACAAACCCTGGGCGCTACCGGCGGTTGAAAGTTGACCGGCTAATGCTAAACCGAAGGCCGCTACCGCGCCGATAGCCGGCGCGCCGCGCACTGCCATTTGACGGATGGAGGTGGTGACCTCTTGCGGGTTGTGCAAGTCGATGATCACCAAATCGGCGGGGAGGCGCCGCTGGTCGATTATACGTACTGCGGGTGTTATGGAATCCCAGGATACAGTTCGCATGTTTCTGGTAAAAAAGGCGCTCTCATGGGAGAGCGCAACGGCTTACGCAAATGAGTGTAGCATGGGGAGTGGAAAGGTGCAAGATTGACATGCTTTTATACCTGCTTTATGATGACCGCTATGTACCGGGTTCAGTTACGCCTGTCTTTCCTCTTTCTTACTTTAATGTTTACCGTGCTTGCCTGCAACTTACCTGAAGTAATGGGATTGGGCTCCACTCCGACACCAAGCATCACCCCAACGCCGACGGTCACTCAAACACCTACACCTACCCCAACC
>JAUVOZ010000193.1 GCA_030598885.1 Anaerolineae bacterium
CCAAAAGCGACGTCGGCTGCGCCTCAGATACCAATTGCTTAGATCGTCCAGCAAACGGTTCACAACGGCGGTCGCCTTATCGGGTTCAAAGGTTTCCAACCGGAGGGTGACTTCTTCCACCGCTTGATTCAACCGCGAGAGGACCCAGCGATCAAGAACGCTGAACGCCACCGGCTTGTTCTCGTCGGGCACCCAACCATCGATATTGGCGTAGGTCACAAAGAACGAGTAAACGTTCCAAAGCGGAAGTAGAAACTGACGACGGACCTCATCGGCTCGATGGTAGCCGAAACGCAGGTCCTTCTCCGGTTTGTGGTTGCAATATAACCAACGCATCACGTCAACACCCATTTCATCAGCTGCCTCATTGAAATCGATCGAATTTCCCCAGGACTTGTGCATTGGTCGACCGTCCTTATCCAACAAGGTTGAATAAGTGAAGACGTGCTTGAAGGGCGCTCGCCGCTCGAGTATCGTACTCATTGCCAGTAGACTGTAGAACCAAGTGCGAAACTGCCCGGGAAAGCTCTCACTGATCAGGTCGGCCGGAAACCACTTTCTCCAATACTCCCGATCCGTGTTGTAGCGCATCGTGCTCATCCCCACGATGCCGGCATCGAGCCAGGGATCGCCCACATCCGAGATGCGGCTAACCCGTTTGCCGCACTGGCTGCATTTGATTTGTACAGAATCAATGTAAGGTCGATGAGGGGAGTGACCTTCGAATGTATCCCATCCAGCGACTGCCCGTTGGCGAAGTTCATCCTTGCTACCGATCACGTCAAAGTGCCCGCAATACGAGCATTCCCAGATCGGCAACGCCAGTCCCCAATAGCGTTTCTTGGAAATCATCCAATCGTGCATATTACGCAGCCAATCCAGCTCCCGTTCCAAACCGAAAGCGGGATGCCAATTGGTCTCGTTGATCACCACCTCCATGATCTGGTAGCGAAGATTTTGGATTTTCTCCTCTTCGCTTACCTCCTCGTATGGCTTGTTAAGATCCTCCCCCATGGAGATGAACCACTCGTCAACCAGGCGAAAAACCAACTCCTCACCACAACGCCAACATACCGGATAGCGGTGGGTATAATCTTCCAGTTTATAAGTCAGACCTTTTTCGGTCAGGTTTTCAAAGATCGGTTGGGCAGATTGGTTTACCTGCATCCCCGTCAACCAAGCGAAACCATCAACGAATACACCGCTTTCAGTTAGTGGGGCGATAACCTTCAGGTCGTATTCTTTGCTAAGTACAAAGTCTTCCGCACCGCAACCAGGGGCGATATGTACAATGCCAGTGCCCTCTTCCTCACCAACCTCATCCCACAGGATCACTCGGTGTGATTGCGGGGAACCACTCTTAACCTGTGCTGGGAGTTCATCGAAAGGTCCATGATATGGCCAACCTTCCATCTCTTCCCCTAAGAGTTCGGCTTCAACCTCGTATGATCCCTGAAGCACGTGCAGCGTTCCACGGCTGAGATATAGAATTTCCTCTCCTTGACGCACTCGGACATAATCCAAGTTGGGGCCGACTGCAACTGCAACATTGCTGGTCAGCGTCCAGGGAGTAGTGGTCCATACCAGCATGCTCTCGTTGGGACGATCGACAAGCGGAAAACGCAGGGTGATACTTGGATGGGTGAGCTCCCGGTATCCTTCGGTCACGATCTCATGTTGACTGAGCCCAGTTCCACATCGCCCGCACCAAGGCATCACGTCTCTGCCCTTATAGATCCACCCCCGATCGTAGCATGACTTTAGCATCGCCCAGATAGTGTAGTTATTCTCTTCGGAGAATGTGTAATATGAGCCACCAAGTTCTGGCATACCCAGCAAGCCGACAATCTGCTCAACTGTACCGGTGACCGAACCCTCCGATCCCTCAACGGTTATCACTTGGGATGGGTCCTGTTCGATAGAATCACACAGCATATTCAGCAAGTCGATATCATCCCATTCCATCCAGTAACCCAAGCGGATACTCTGTTCGGTTTGAACAGCAGCATATTTCAGGACTCGCTGCTTGCATAGAACAACAAATTTCGCTAAGCCATAGTCCTCAATATCCCGCTTCGTCTTAAAACCCATATCTCTTTCGACATTGACTTCAACCCATAACCCCTGGCAGTCAAAGCCGTTTTGATAACGGGTGTGGTATCCCTGCATCGCCTTGAAACGATGGAAGAGGTCCTTATATGTCCGACCCCAACCATGGTGTACCCCCATGGGATTGTTCGCCGTGATAGGTCCATCAATGAAGGACCAGCGCGGACCATCTGCTCGCAATTTCTTCAGTTTTTCGAAGGCTTGCATCTCTTGCCAAAATTTTAGGATCTCATATTCTTGATCAATAAAATTGATCTGACTGGGCACAGGTTTGAACATCATCCACCTCAAGCCTCGAGCTCGACAACCAACCGTTTGTTAATCGCACCTTTGCTCTTGTAATCAACGATCTGGATCTTCCCCACTTCTTTGGTATTGGCTACATGTGTACCACCGTCCGCCTGTAGGTCAAGTCCCTCAATCTCCACCACGCGTACCATCTTGATGGCTGGTGGCAGTAGGTTGATTTTTGTGCGTATCAGATCGGGGATCTTGAACGCCTCCTCCCGCGGTAGGATGTCAACCTTAACTGATCGCGCGGCTTCGACTTCAATGTTGATCTTCTCTTCAATCTCACGTACGAGCTCTTTGTGCATTGACTCAAACTCGAAATCCATTCGACCATGGAGCAGTTGCATCTTTCCGCCGGTAACGCTGGCACCATAGTCACGCCAGATCACTCCGCAGAGTATGTGCATCGCGGTGTGAGTACGCATTAACTGGTAGCGACGCTCCCAATCGATCTCACCTTTTAATTGAGTTCCAACGGCTGGTGGTTCGCCTTCAACCTGATGCCAGACCTCACCCTTGACCTTCTTTACTTCAGTCACCGGCCAAATTTGGTCGCCAAAGCGGAGCAAGCCGAAGTCGCAAGGTTGACCTCCCCCGGTAGGATAAAAAGCGGTGACATTCAGCTTCACACCATGCTCCGAAACTGCAGTCACAGTAGCCTCAAAGTCCTTTAAGTATGCATCCTGCTGACACAACAATTCAGTCACGATTAATCCTCCCTTGATTATGAATTCTTAATCCCTAATCCCTTACTCCTAGTTCTCGGATCTATCTTGCAGAAGCCTATACGTGCGGTATGGCTATTTTATATAATCAAAAACTCCCGTCCCATTCAGGGACGAGAGTCAAATTTACTCCCGCGGTACCACCCTGATACCTGCCAATGACAGGCTCTCATTCGGGTACGACCGACTTCCAGGTTTATACCCGCGCCCCGGATAACGGTGGGCGAGGCCGGCTTCCTTACTTGCGGGTTGCCTCGCTTTCAGGTCACGGCTCCGGAGGGATTTTCCAC
>JAUVOZ010000097.1 GCA_030598885.1 Anaerolineae bacterium
GAGTCGACGACAACCATAACTGCGCTGGGCGGAGCTGCGATCTTGCTGGGAGTGTGGTGGGTGAATCGGGGTTAGGGATTAGAGGTGCTGATTGGAGCGACGGTCGGCAATGGGAAGGGGGTTGAACTCGCTTCCGGCATGAGGGTAGCGGTTAGCGCAGAGGGTTGGGTGTAGGTATTGGCGGGAGTTGGCGTAGTCAGTGACCAGGGCGTAATCGTCGAGGTCGACTCGATAGCAGGTGAGATGGCTGCAGTTTGTGTGCTGCTAGGAGTAGGAGTGGCGGCCGACCAAGGCCATGGACCAAACCACCAGCCCGAGGCCAAGGACAGCAGTATAAGGCAGATCAATCCCACACTGCCAGCGATGGCGATCAAAATCCAAGCCGCCTGGCGACTTAGCCTCGTTCGTCGAGGTAGTTTAAGAGCGGTTAGGAGGACGATAGTGATGTTGTCGTGACCGCCGCGAGTTCTCGCTAAATCGACAAGGGAGATAACCGCATCCCTGGGAGATTGCTCCTGCAGCGCTTGTAAGATTTCATCCTTTTCAACAAGATCAGTCAAACCATCTGTGCAGAGCAGAACCTGATCGCCTCGTCGAAGGCGGAGGCCTTGATTAGCCTCAGAGCGGGCATCACTTTCATGCGCCTTTATGCGAAGGCGCATGTCTGGTTTGGGTAGCTCACGGCTGCCAATGTAACGGAGTAGCACATGGGCTTGGGGATGATCTCGTGCTTCGTCTGGAGTGATGATGCTGTAATCAATAGCTTCCTGTATCCAAGTGTGGTCGATGGTGATCTGGTGGAAGCGTCCCTCCCGCAAGAGGTAGATACGGCTGTCCCCGGCGGAGGTGGTGTACAACCGAGATCCAATAATCCAGGCCACCGCTACGGTTGAGCCCATACCCACCTGTTCTGGTACTTCCTGTGATGCTTGTAGGACAGCGCGGCCCGCATCCTCAACCACGGCTCGGAGTTGAGAAATGGGATCGTTTACTGTGGAGGCGGTCAAGTTGTTGACGATAGTGTCGGCTGTAATCTGAGCAGCAACCTCACCGGCTTTGTGCCCCCCAATACCGTCGGCGACCACCGCTAATAGCATGGGTCTATTGTCGCCTTTAACATGGTAGCTTTTTACGAGATATCGATCCTCGTTATGATCACGCACCTCACCGGGATGGCTCAACTCGGCCACCATTATGTGTGGAGATTCACCAGGCATCATGTCGCGCTTTCCTGGCTAGTCGGTGTGGATGGCTGAGCGTCATTCGCCGGTCGGATGCGCACTTCCGATGGTGGCGGAGGAACAGGGAGCCGGAAGCGAAAGGCTTTCCGACCAATGTGGACCAGATCTCCATGTTTTAGCTTTCGTCCCTCATCTGGTACCAACTCATAATTGATCCAAGTTCCTGCAACTGATCCTTGATCCCTCAATAGGTAGCCACCAGCTGCTTGACGGGTTAGGCGAGCGTGCAGCCCGGCGACAGATGGGTCGTCAAGGGGAAAAGGTGTCAAAGAGGGATCGCTCCCGAGGATGAAATCAGTGCCGGTTAGTGGGACGGCTTCCCCTTCTGTTCCGAGTGCATCAATGGGTATCAGATGAGCTTCTGCATGTAGATCATCGGATCGGCGCCTCAGGCCAGCACGCCTGAGAGGGCTCTTTATCCTGCCTGTCGTCTGGTCAGGAGTGCCCACAGAGACCAAACGCTGTCTTCCCATGCTGATCATGACTACAGCTAGAACTATTCCGGCGATAATCACGGCAAACGCAGCCAGTATCGAGCCAAGAGCTGGTTTCAGCGCTGCCAGCCCGCGCGGCGGGGTTAACACCTTGATTCCGACTGAGTGGGCGATTGACGAGCCCTGCATCCCAAGCGAATCCTCAATAATGACCTGGATGGTATGCGTTTCAGTTTCCAGGTAGCCAGAGAGATCCCACTCGAACATGTCAAAGGGTGGTTCTGTGCACTGAGATATCACCGTACCATCAACGACGAATTGGCTGGCATTAATTGTCCTTGGGTGCTTGTCGGGAAAGGTGACCAGCAGGCGGATTGTTTGAGAGGTAGGGGGTATGTCGGCCAGGGTCAGGGTTGAGTCGTCCGTTTGGCGAACGATCTCATCTGGAGGTTGGATGAAAGTCACTTCAGGGGGACGCACATCGATCTCAAAGTTGTGGGTGTTTGACAGCGCGTCCAGTTCATCACCGGTAACCCTGATCTGGATCTGATGGGTGCCTGATGTTACCGCGCGTGAAGTATAGGTTAATTGATATTGAGTCCGTTGAGCGAGAATTTGATCGGCCAGGTGGTTCAACCCTTGGGATGGATCGAACAGGAGGAGTTGACCACCAGTGGCTTCAGCCAGTTGGCGTAGAGGCTCAGCTTCGGGTTGTTCGATCACCTCCGGTGGACCGACTAGCACAGGGTAGAGTACGGTTCCGGTCTCGCTTGCCAGGCTCATGACATTGGCTATGGGTAGATCGCGCGGTGTAAGGAGTAGAGGGGTGATGAAAATGAGATGGGTGGGCATTCCGGGTATCGGGACCGGGTCGGTGGTGAAGTCAAGCGATCGTAACAGCAGGTCATAGCCGGAGATATTGTCCTCGAAGGTCGGTGTCAGATGAGTGAGGGTGGAGGCAAGGTCGGCGGCAGACTTGCTATGGGTCACCAAGGCTCCCTCCGCTGTCACCAGACTCAAGTCATCGATCCCATAGATGATGGCTGTTGGTAGTTGCCACCAATCAAGCAGCGCTTGTCGTACTAAATCAAAGCGGGTGCGACCATGGGCGTCTCGCAACTTTAACCCCGATGTCGTGTTAATCACATAGACTTGTCGGGTTCCAACTTGCTTCTCATGGATTGTCACTTCCGAGATCGGTGACTCATCTTCAAGCACGCTGAAGCTGGATGGCGGCAGGCCAGGGATATAGCGTCCTGTGCTGTCGACTACGGCGACGAAGAGTGTAACCTGGGGAAATTGGTTGGTTGTTGGAGGGGATATGCGGACGGTAACCCGCACTTGAGCAGCGGCGGGGTAAATGATGAACCAGGTAGCCAGCAGGATCCAAGTCAGAAACAGCCATCGTGCTCGTAGTTTCCCGCACATGTGCACATTGTAGCACGCGGTTGAAAGGGGGGTAGACCGAGTTTGCATTTGGTTTACAAATCGCGCACTAATCTTGGATCTAATTGTAAGATGATCTTAGCAGATGATAAACAGGGTTTATGATGATATCAGGCAAGGACCATTTCCCAAGGGATGTCTACCCATTGGTAGAGACATTCCGGCCAAGTCTCGAATCAGACGAACGCCTAATCCGGGTGGTATTGATGACCGGATTTATGGTGGTATTGGCGATTGAGGTTTGGTTACTTTTGCAAGCGCTGCAGCTCTGGTAGTAAGCAGTTTCCTAGAGCGAAATACCTAATGGAACTGCGGTAGAGCTATCGTGCCCATTCTTTCGTGACGGACTGTAGGTAACTAATATCTAACGACGCGACTTCCTAGCCTTTTTAGTCTCCATCTAGTGCCCCCTCTCGCTTATTACCTCAAATGCGGGAGTTTTTTTGTAAGGTGGGGGTAAATCCTTGACAGCGTCGTGAAACTACTTGATCGATATGGTAAAGATTACTCCCATTCGATGGTAGCCGGGGGTTTGCTGGTAATGTCGTAGACCACACGATTCACACCAGGTACTTCGTTGACGATGCGATTGCTTATGCGCGCCAGAACGGGGAGCGGCAAACGAGCCCAATCGGCGGTCATGAAATCATCGGTGGTAACAGCCCGTACAGCCACCGTTTCGGCGTACGTCCGCTGGTCACCCATTACACCTACAGATTGTACTGGAAGCAACACGGCGAAGGCTTGGGCGGTTTTTTTCCGTAGAAGCCCAGCGGTCTGCAGTTCATCAAGCACAATCTTGTCTGCAACCCGTAAGCGTTTCAGCCTTTCGACAGTGATCTCTCCCAGACATCTAACTGCCAGACCGGGGCCGGGGAAGGGCTGACGCCATACAAGGGATTCCGGCAAGCCTAAAGCGAGGCCAACTGCACGCACTTCATCTTTGAAAAGGAAACGCAACGGCTCAACCAGTTCCAAATCGAAATCGGTGGGTAAACCGCCAACATTGTGATGGGTTTTGATCCGGGATGCCGCTCGCCGATCAGGGGCACTAGACTCGACTACATCTGGGTAGATAGTGCCCTGGACCAGGAAACGAGCCTGCCCGACCTTGTTCGCTTGAGCTTCGAAAACCCGGATGAATTTTTCGCCGATGATCCGTCGTTTATCTTCCGGGTCAGTCACCCCGGATAAGGCGTTGAGGAAGGTTTCGGTGGCATCTATCGCGATCAAACGCGCTCCCAGGTTCTCGTCGAACGCCTGAACCACTGCCTCCGCTTCACCATGACGCAACAACCCGGGATTAACAAATATACAGGTCAACTGGTCCCCGACAGCCCGTTGTACCAAAGCCGCGGCGACGGAAGAATCCACTCCACCGCTAACTCCAGCGATTACTAGTTGATCGCCAATTTGAGCTTTCACTTGCTCGACTGAGTTCTCGACGATCGACTCGGGCGTCCATTCTGGTTGGGCATCGCAAATATCGACCGCGAAAGTCCGCAGGATCTCACCTCCGCCCGGGGTGTGGTGCACTTCTGGGTGGAACTGCAACCCGTAGCGTTTATGGAGGTTATCACCGATGGCGGCAATGGGTGAATTTTCCGAACGGGCTGACACATGGAATCCGGGCGGTGGGATCTCAATCCGGTCCCCATGGGACATCCAGACGGGTTGTTTCCCGGCTGGGAGCAGTGGATCTTCAGTGAGGACTTCAATCTCGGCTGATCCGTACTCGGGATGTGTCGAGGCGGCTACCCGTCCACCTAGAGCGTGGGTGAGGGCTTGCATACCATAGCAGATGCCAAGGATGGGGAGACCGGATTCGAGCACGTAATCTGGAATAGATGGAGCTCCCGTCTGGTAAATCGAAGCCGGTCCACCCGACAGGATTAAACCTTTCGGCTGTAAGGCCAGAATCTGCTCGGCTGGCGTATCGTAGGGGAATAGCTCGCAGTACACATGCGCCTCGCGCACGCGCCGGGCGATCAGCTGTGAGGTTTGTGAACCGAAATCTAGTATTACGATGATGTCCACGGAATTTCAGTCGGCGAACACGATCTTACCATCACTCATGTCGGAGATCACCGCCAGGGATTCGATTGGGACACCTAAGTAGGAAAGCATGTCGCGACCTCCCTCAAAGCGTTTCTCAATCAGAGCCCCAATCCCCACGACGGTTGCTCCAGCTGCCTCGGCCAACCGCACCAGCCCCATGATTGTCTGGCCAGTGGCCAAGAAGTCGTCGATGATTAAAACCTTTTCTTCTAAGGAGAGGAATTCAGGAGAGACGATGAGTTCGACCATCCGACCTTTGGTGTGAGAGGGTGTCAGGGTGAGGAAGATCTGATCTGGCATAGTAATCGGCTTATGTTTGCGGGCATAGACTACAGGCAAACCCAAATGCATTGAGGTTGTTAGGGCAGGGGCGATGCCCGAGATTTCGGCGGTGAGTACCTTGGTCGCGCCCACTCGGGCGAAACGACTGGCCAATTCACGTCCACAAGCCTCCATCAACACCGGGTCAACTTGATGGTTGATGAAACCATCGACCTTGAGGATGCCGTCCCCCAGGTTTTTACCATCGGTCAGGATTCGTAGTTTGAGCTCATCCATGGTGGGGTTCCCACTTTCTTCGTCGAAGTGTAGTCCATTGTACAACGGTGATGGAGGTCAGCCAAATCGCAGGCGGTAAATTCATCTCATCGCTAGATGGTATAAATTATAAACTTGACATAGAACGAATGTTCCGATAGAATACGAACAAGTGTGCGCTAAGGATGATACCGGGCTGACATCCCGGTGAGTGCACAGGAATAGCAAGGAGGCAACAATGGTGAAAGGCAAGCTTTCCGAGCGACAACGCCGTATGGTGGAGTTTATCGAGAGGTTTACCGTCGATAGTGGTTACCCCCCCTCGATACGAGAGATTGGCAAGAATGTGGGGATATCCTCAACCTCGGTAGTAAATTACAACCTCAACCGGCTGGTTGATGAGGGATATCTAACTCGAGATAAAAACGTTTCGCGTGGTATTCGCATGACGAAGAAGTTACTTAAATCCGTCGGACGGTTGTCAGATGTGATTCGGATTCGGAAAGTGGGTCGCATTTTCGCCAGTGAGCCAGTGCCTATGCCAAGCACAGATTCACCGATCTTCAGCACCGATGAGGCGATCGAGATTAGCCGCGATTTACTCAGCACCACTGAAGGGCTATTCGCATTGGAGGTCAAGGGGGACTCGATGATCGATGCCATGGTCAATGATGGCGATGTAGTGGTCATGCAGCGCGAACCTGAATGGCGCAATGGTGATATGGTGGCTGTTTGGTTGAAGGATAAAGAGGAAACCACCCTCAAGCATATCTATCGCCAGGGGAGAAAGGTTCGCTTGCAACCCGCCAACCCAACCATGCAGCCGATCATCATCGATAATCCTGAGAACCTTGAGATACAGGGGAAAGTTGTCTTGGTGGTACGGCAATTGAATTAAATCACCGATTGAGACGGGAAATACCATCTAATCTGAGGACAGGTGATCTTAGCCCAGTTTCCAAAAGGTTATTACCCCCGAAGGAGGCTGGGCATTATCTTTAAGGTGGTTACCTTCGAACACTCGCGATAACACGTTGCTTCTTGCGAGACACAAAACTTTCGGATGCCTTCAAGTGGGCGGTTGATGGTGAGGATGCCGGTCCCGTTGTCGGGTATTTGAAACTCAATGGGATGCATTATGGACACTCTCCTTGACCTTGATGAAGGCGGCAATTATACTCATGTTGCACCGGGGTGTAGCGCAGTCAGGTAGCGCACCGCGTTTGGGACGCGGGGGTCGGCGGTTCAAGTCCGCCCACCCCGACTTTGCATATATAACATCGAATTCTGGGGAGGTTGCGGTAAGAGACTGGTGTGACTTCCGAAGTCTGGGAAGTGTTCGATGCTTGACCCATGTTTAAACGGGCGGTAGAATGCCGGTGCGCGCGGGCGTCGCCAAGTGGTAAGGCATCAGCCTTCCAAGCTGACATGCGCGGGTTCGAATCCCGCCGCCCGCTTTAGAACGCCCCAGTAGGGGCGTTATTTCATGGGAGGCTTTGTTTACCCGATGGACAAATCTCCAGGTAGCAGAGGGATTAGGGATAATGGAGTTAGCCTTTGCGCGAAGACGATGCTCTGCTAAAATGTGGGGACAAGGGCCCGTAGCTCAGCGGTCAGAGCGGCCGGCTCATAACCGGTTGGTCGCAGGTTCGAATCCTGCCGGGCCCATAAAATAGGGTTAAAAAAAGGGCGTTTTGTGCCAACGTCTCTTTTTTTGTTTAGGCTTTATTGGTAGTCGTGAAGCCTACAAATTCGCGATCATTTTCATCAGTAGCTTCTTTATTTCTTCTTTACTTTGATCGCTTTCCCCATTTGTTACTTTGCCGATATTGTCTATTCTCTGCTGAATGTCGTCATCCGATAGCATTCCATAGATCCCATCC
>JAUVOZ010000051.1 GCA_030598885.1 Anaerolineae bacterium
ACATCCATGCATATTTCAGCCACTGATTTTGCCCCAAAAGGCCGGTAGCCGGCATACGCCGTGGGCAGGGGTGCCACCGGAAGTTGGCATGCACTAAGAAGCAGTAACCCAAGCGACCACATTACCGTCGTATCTCATACCTCAGTGAGGGTATCCAAGAGCACGTGCACCGCACGTTCGACCAGCACCGAGCAAGGGGTTGACCCCTCAGAACCATAACCACTCTCCCGGAGGATACCGCAATTAGTCGAGCCAAGCTCCTGCGCAAAACGCTCTCGATAGAGGGCTGCCAGTTCCATACACAAGCTGTTATCCTCGTCTGGCTTGATGCGACCGTACAGGGCACCGATAAGCAACACACCACCGCTCAACGCGCCACATAGTTCCTGGTAGGTCCTGCCCACACCGCCGCCTAAACCGGTAGCGATACGAAGGAACCGATCATCGACTTGGCCCAACAAATGCTCGCCAACGGCGAGCACAACCGCCTCCGATCAATGATAGCCTTGGGTAACAAGATATCCCGCTCTGTGCGGTACCTGAACGCAATCAAGATTATGCATGAATGTGATCCCCTTCGAGTGCCCCGCCGAGCCGCTCGAGAGCTACCTTCAGCGCATGATTAGCGACTCCCATACTAACCTCGCTACCATCCTCACGTTGTAGAAGCACTTTGGCCTGACACATGCTATGTTCCCTTTCCTTTATCGTCATTTTAGACGTGCTACGAGCTCCCTTTTTCGGCGGCCTCCATCGCGTTGATAATGTCTTCTACATCCTTCCTCGTCTCAGTACCTTCCAGAGGTGTCCCTCTAAGCCAGGTGATGATTATTCCCGGATCCTCGCGAATAGTTCCAATGGGCTTGATCCCGCCCTGTTGTAATTTAGCCCATAAATAACTTTCCATATCCTCATCTCTGATCCTGTTCAAGATAACCAGGATACCCTTGATCTTTGATTCCCTGAAAATCCTCTGCGCCAGCTCAACCATCTCAGGACTTCCAAGATGGTTCGTGGCGGGAGGACTTCCAGCCTTGATCTGATCTACCATCTTTCTCATATGAATCGCCATTTGAACCGCGGCGTTTGTGGGGTCTACGACAACAATAACCCAATCCAGGCTGGTTATGGCTCCCCTGGCAGAGTCCTCAAAACCCGCCTTAAAATCCACTAAAGTTATGGGGGGAGTTCCCTCAGTGTGTACTTTAAAATCCCTGGCAATCTTATTGATGGGGCCATCACAGCCTGCGCCAGGTCCCTTATCCCCCATCTTCCCCGCGGTCAGCAAGAAAATCCCCTCTTGATTTTGTGCATAATATCCGCCAGAAAGTTGATCTAGATCAACCTCAGCCCCAGGCAAGGGTGTAGGATCGTCCACCGGGCAAGTTACCGATCCTCCACTGAAAATCATACCCCCGAAATAATCGATCAAAGATTCTGGGGGACTTTCTAACCCTAAGGCCTGATGAAGACCCACGTTGGTCGAATCAGCATCCAAAATGAATACGTCATAACCCCGCCCTCGAAGCGCCCTGGCCAATAGGACCGTTGTGGTGCTCTTCCCACTGCCCCCCTTTCCTACTACTCCGATCCTCCTCCCAACCAACGCTTTATTATTGCCCATGGCTCTCTTACCTTCCTCTCTTCTCGTGGTTGATCTACAGCTTAAGCATCACAATGGGCGAAAGTTGTGTGCTCATTTCTAGTGGCAGCGCCTAGGAGCCGTTCTCTGACTACGAGTTTCATCAGGATAGTGTCCGGGCGCAGCAGTCCAGAAGCGCATCCCATAGCGCTCTATGACCTGAACTTTTCCACTGGCTTCCAGGTCGGTCAGTGCCTGGTTCACCTCCCCTGATGCCCACTGAGCTAACGTCCGCTTCAGCTCCTCTTCGCTCATTGGGTGTCGGGTGATGATCCCTATAATCGCATCGACTACATCCTCATAGCCGCTGACATCAAAGCTACCCTCAGTCGGACTGACCACCTTGGCAACATCGCCAAATAACGACTGGGCTCGCATCAAAGCCTCCTCGTCGGGAGGCCGAACCCAGGTTTCAGCAGGTGGACGTGTGGGTAGGCTGATGTGCACCTGGTCTGGCTGGATGTGCCGTAACACGGATGCCAGGTCACGCAGCGCCTGATTAGTGTCGTTCAATCCACCCACAAGCATCACTTCGGGCCAGAGTCTCCCTTGGTACTCACCCCGAAATGCAATCAGACCCTCTACCAAGCGCTCGAAGGTGATGTCGGGGTGCGGTCGGTTGATTTTACGGTATAAGTCAGGCGTGCCAGCGTCCAAGCTGGGCATCACTGCATCTGCTGCGCTCAATGCCGTTCGGACCTCCGGCAGGTACAGAAGTGCGCCATTGGTAATAACCGCCACCGGTAGATCGGTGATCGCCTTCACCTGTCGGATCAGCCAGCTAATGCTGGCGTGTAATGTCGGCTCGCCCGACCCAACAAATGTCACCCAATCGATTTCACCCGATTCACGTGTAGCTAAAGCTTCTTCTGCCTGATCCAGGATCTCCTGCGGCGGGAAGTAATCGACTCTCTCGTTGACCAACGGTACCGTGCGGCCGAGTTGGCAATAGACGCAATTCCAGTTACAGGTCTTAAGCGGGATCAGATCTATCCCCAGCGACTGTCCTAAACGCCGTGACGGTACTGGACCATAGACGTACTTCATCGATCCGTTCCTTACTGTAAGTAATAGTGTTCGAGCAGAGATCTACACGGTACTCGATGTGGGCGATCCCTTATATATCGCCATGTCTTTATCCGAATATTTTGGTGCCAATGCGCACGATGTTGGCGCCTTCCTCGATCGCCACCTGATAGCTGTTTGTCATGCCCATTGATAGATAGCGCATGGTCACATTCGCCAGGTTCATTGAAAGAATACGTTCGAAAGTCTCCCGTGTCTGCTGGAAATAGGGTCGTGCGTCTTCTGGATCACCGAAGCGCGGTCCCATAGTCATCAACCCCATGACCCGAACGTGCTCCATATCGGCGATGGCTGCCACCAGATCGTCGACTTCTTCAGGAAACACACCTGTCTTACTCGGCTCGCGACCGCTGTTGATCTCTACCAAAACCGACATTGTCACCCCAAGAAGCATGCAGTGACGTTCGATTGCTTGCGCCAATCTCAGTGAATCCACGGTCTCGATCATGTCAAACACGCGCGCGGCTAGCTTGGCTTTATTGCGTTGGAGGTGTCCGATCATGTGCCAGGTAGCTCTATCACCCAGCACCTGGATTATCGGCTGCGCCTCCTGCACGTAGTTGTGTCCGACATGGGTAACGCCAGCTTGGAGAGCAGCTTCAACTTCCTCCACCGTGCGCCCTTTGGCGGCCGCTACTAAGGTCACACCAGGCGGGATGGTTTCTAGGATTCGTTTGACCGCCTCAGCGATCTCAGCGGATTTCGGTTCCATAATTCCTCCCCTAGTCTCCGGTCATTCCTACCCCAGCCACTGTCGTTCCGCAATCTACGCAACAACCATCCTGGATTCCCTCTATGCTCACCGCGTATCCATAACGGCGGATCAAAGCCCGTCCACAAGTTGAGCAGGCTGTATCATTGCTACCCGGTTCAAGCACATTGCCAACGTAGATGTGTCGCAATCCTTCCTCCAGCCCAATCTCACGTGCCCGCCGCAAGGTTTTTACCGGAGTAGGTGGCCTGTCGGTCATTTGGTAGGTTGGGAAGAAACGACTGATGTGCCAGGGCGTATCTGACCCCAATTCCTGAACCACGAAAGTCGCGACATCCCTCAGCTCACCTGGGTCGTCGTTCAATCCAGGGATGACGAGTGTGGTCACTTCAAGCCATATTCCCAGTTGCTTCATTTTCACTAAGCTATCCAGCACCGGCTGCAATCGAGCACCGACATACCTCTGATAGGTCTTCTCACGAAAGGCTTTCAAGTCCACATTGGCTGCGTCCAGGTACAATCGTAAGACGGAAAGCATATCCTCGCTCATATACCCATTGGTGACGTAAACATTCGCCAACCCGGTAGCTTGCGCCAATCGAGCAATGTCATAAGCGTATTCAAAAAAGATTGTCGGTTCAGTGTAGGTGTAGGCAATACTCCGACTGCCGGCGTATTGAGCAGCCGCGACGATTTGCTCCGGAGTCACCTCTCGGTCGACGGCTAGGCGTTGACCTTGTTCTATTTGGGAAATTTGCCAATTCTGGCACCACCGGCAGCGGAAGTTACATCCCAGGGTAGCGATGGAGTAGGCTGTAGTTCCCGGGTAAAAATGATAGAGGGGCTTCTTCTCTATCGGGTCGATATGCTGGCTGATGATCTGACCGTAGGATAAGGTGTAAAGACTTCCACCGACATTCTTTCGTACCCGACAAACACCTTCCTTGCCTTCTGATATCCAGCAATGATGACCGCAAAGATGGCATCGCACCCTACCATCCGGGTATGCCTCATAGAGCCAGGCTTCATGGCGCATGCCTGGCGTTCCCTCTGGTGATGACGAACGGCGCTGATCATCTTTCGCTGATAACTCCTCAACGCCTTTCATCATCGGCCCCACTCGGCTCTATGATCCACCTCAACCAAGCTTACCAGTATTTTTATCGAAGGGATTATCAACTTTTCCCACTCCTTGCGAAACACCACCGAAGGGCAAGAATGTTGACCTAATCTTTCAGTAATGTCAGGACAGATCATCAAGACAGGTAATTATTACTAAGGTTAGCGAATGTCAACCTGCTATAGCCCGCGGTTTCACACTCCTCAGCAGATACGTGGCAGCATCTCCCCCGAAAGGATATCGACCACTCGCGTGCCGCCGATAGCAGTCCGCATCAAGACCCGACCAGGAGGAGATTCCTCGACCACGCCGATTCGGCACGCTTCCTCTCCATAAGGCGTCAACCGCATAGCCTCAAGCACCTCTTCCGCCTCCTCGGCTGACACCATGGCAACCAATTTACCTTCGTTGGCTACGTAAAGGGGATCGAATCCCAACATTTCGCAGGCAGCAGCAACAGCCGGACGGACTGGGATACTAGTTTCATCCAATCGGATGGCCACTTCGCTCTGGCAGGCGATCTCGTTGAGTGATGTCGCCAACCCGCCGCGAGTTGGATCGCGCATGACATGTATCGCTCGGCTAACCTCAAACATTTTCTCTACTAGAACGTTAAGCGGTGCAAGGTCGGACTCAACCGTAGTCTCAAAAGCCAACTCACCCCGCGCGGCAAGTACCGCGATGCCATGATCTCCGATCGGTCCCGATAGTAGCACGACATCGCCCGGACGCGCATTGGTTCCACTAACCTCGCGTCCCTCCGGCACCCAACCGATCCCCGTCGTGTTGACGAATAACCGGTCGACTTTTTCCCGCTCGGCGACTTTAGTGTCCCCGGCGACGATGATCACCCCAGCCTCCTCGGCGGCAATCTTCATTGACCCGGCCACACGCTCCAGGATCTCCAGAGGAAGGCCCTCCTCCAAGATGAAACCCGCCGTCAACCAAAGAGGGTGGGCGCCGACCATCGCCAGATCGTTGACTGTACCGCAGATCGCCAGACGGCCAATATCTCCACCAGGGAAGAACAGTGGTGAGACGATGTGCGAATCGGTGCTCAAGGCAAGCCTTCCCCGTTCTGGCATCGTTACTACAGCTGCGTCGTCGCCACGCAACAGGATCGGGTTTTCAAAGGGAGGGTAAAAGAAGTTGGTTATCAGATCCTGGGTCATCCTGCCCCCACTGCCATGTCCTAAGACCACTTGTTCGTCGCGGGTCAACGGCCGAGGACAAACCGGCCCCTGCATGCTGACTTCTTCCCTCGCATCATCCATCGTCATACCTTCATCCCTTTACACAAGCAGAGCTTACGTACTCCAAATCATGTCTATCTTCACCTATATCTTAACCCCACGCTTGCTCTACAACCTGGAACATCCAATCCGGATTGTTTGGAATCCAGTGGCTCTGCGTCCGGCACAAGAAGCGCTTGCGTACCCCCAATCATGTCTATCTTCACCTACATCTTAACCCACTCTTGCTCTACAACGTGGAATATCCATGCCAAATTGTTTGGAATCCAGAAGCTCTGCTTCTGGCGCAAGCAGAGCTTGCGCACTCTAAATTAAATCCGGAAAGTCTGCTTCCGGTGTACGCAGAGCTTGCGCACTCCAGAGTTTCAATAGTCGTCTTTTACCCGCAGTTTATCAATCGGTTGCGCGAATACAATCCGACGAAAATCCAGCTCCGCGCGCCTGACAAACCACCGGTAGCTGCAATGAGGGTAATCTTCTGGTCGATCTACTAACCCATGCTTCACTGCATTTGTGTGCACATAATGCAACCGAGCAATATACGACGTCTGGTTAGTAATGCACGTATCCCAATAGTTATACCAAACCCGACGTCCAGGTGTGTTATCCAGTCGGTTAAGATATTTACTGCTGATTGAGTGTGCAGCCTGAATCAAGGACTTTAGACTAACTGCTTCCTCAGGCGCTCTTGCTACAAAATGATAATGGTTTGGTAGCACCGACCAGGCTTCCAACTCCCATCCCAGCAATTCCGCCCATTCTGCTAGTGTGCGGAAGAAGTGTGCTTTCTTCTTATTTGAGTCTAATAGATACTCTTTTCGCATCACTCCACCAGTA
Source organism: Anaerolineae bacterium (assembly GCA_030598885.1). GTDB lineage: Bacteria > Chloroflexota > Anaerolineae > Anaerolineales > E44-bin32 > DUEZ01. The sequence goes on from JAUVOZ010000051.1 coordinate 6,651, forward strand.
ATCATGTAAATTGCATTTGGACAGAAAAGGTGCGGCGGATTATGCGGATACACCTCATAGATTTCATCGTTCATCAAATCACCCCCCTATCATCTATAAAGCATATCTGGAGCTGTCTCAATTAGAAGTGCTATCTATCCTGATATTATTGGTACCACTTACAAGCTTTGGAATCCAGAAGCTCTGCTTCTGGCGCAAGCAGAGCTTGCGCACTCCAAATCACTCCTCTTGTTTCTGCCCGACCACGTGCCGACCATACCGATAGTACGCCGCGCAGGCCCCTTCAGATGAAACCATCGTCGCCCCTAGTGGTCTCTCAGGAGTGCACTTTACCCCAAAAGCCGAGCAGTCATGCGGTTTCTTCAACCCCTGGAGGATTTGCCCGGCGATACACAGCGGTGATTCTTCCGGTTGGATCGCTTCGACGTCAAAGCGTAGCTCAGCATCGAACTCAGCAAACTCCTGGCGCAAACGCCAACCGCTACCAGGGATGATTCCTATCCCGCGCCACTTACGGTCACAAGGCTCAAACACCCTTTCAATCAGCTTCTGAGCTGGTCTGTTGCCCTCAAAGGTCACCACCCGCGGGTAGGCATTTTCCGCTTCACACCGGCCTTCTTCCAACTGGCGTGTCGCGTGCAAAATGCCCTGAACGATATCCAGCGGCTCAAAACCGGTGACCACAATCGGAACGCTATACTTCTCGGCGATCGGTGGATACTCCCAATAACCCATCACCGCGCATACATGACCAGCCGCCAGGAACCCCTGTACCCTGTTGTGAGGTGAATCCAGGATGACATGCATCGCGGGAGGTACCCGCACATGCGAGACCAAAATACTGTAATTCTTCAAACCCAGGGATTGGGCTTGAACCACGCTCATAGCATTGGGTGGGGCAGTAGTCTCGAAACCAATAGCGAAGAAGACCACTTCTCGATCAGGATTATTTTGCGCGATCTTTACCGCATCGAGCGGTGAATATACCACCCGCACATCACCTCCGCTGGCCCGCACTGAGAAAAGATCCCGTCCTGAACCAGGCACACGCAGCATATCGCCATAGGAGGTGAAAATCACCTCCGGATAAGCGGCAATCGCCAGCGACTTATCAATCAACTCCACCGGTGTGACGCATACCGGGCAGCCTGGACCATGCACCAACTCAATCTCTGTGGGAAGTAACTGGTCAATACCATGGCGGACAATAGCATGCGTCTGACCCCCACAGATCTCCATCAAAACCCAGGGCTTGGTGACGGTCTGGCGAATTTCATCTAACACACCGTGCACTAGATCAGCGTCGCGGTACTCAGTAATGTGCTTCATTGCATATCTGGCTCAGGTCCGAGCTCTTCCCCCAGGCGCATGATTTCGCGCAAAGTTTCGAGCGTGGCTTGAGCCTCCTCCTCGCTCACCATGCTGATGGCAAAACCAACATGGATTACTACGTAATCGCCAACCTCCGCTTGGGGTACATACTCAAGGCAGGTCTCCCGAACCACACCGCCAAAATCAACCTTACCCATCTTCAGTCCATCAGCTTGATAGGTCTCAACGATCTTACCTGGAACTGCAAGACACATGGAAAAACTCCTCAGTAATCAGCAGTCAGCTATCAGCTTTTGATTTCAAGCTATGAGTTGAAGTTTGAAGGCTGAAAGCTAACCGATGCGCCGCTACCACCGCCTGGCCCAGCGCCAATCCGCCATCATTGGTCGGCACCTGCCGGTGCAAGTAGACGGCGAAACCAGACTTGTGTAGTCGTTGCACAACTCGAGTAAGTAATATCATATTCTGCCACACGCCACCGCTGAGGGCGACTTCCTCTAACCCATATCGCTTGCCGATCAAGCAACAGACCTGATCGACCATGTCCGCCACACCGTTATGGAATTGGGCCGAGATCCTCCCAATATCCAATCCGGCGCGCAGGTCTGCAACAATGGCATGGATTACCGGGATTGGATCGACTTCATCTTCACTAATTGCGAATTGATAGGCCGCCGCCTCATCCGGATCCACCCTCGCCTCAAGCTCAATCGCTGCCTGGGCTTCGTAATTTATCCTCTGGCGTACGCCAACCAGGGCGGAAATAGCGTCGAACAATCGACCCATGCTCGAAGTTAAAGGGGAATTCAGTCCCAGCTCGAGCTGGCGGCGGACGATATGCCTGACCTTGGCACTTGATGCCAATACCGGCGGTAAATTCTCGTCCCATTCCAGGTCAGCCCGTTCCAACCAGGCCAGAGCCAACCGCCATGGCTGGCGCACTGCCGCCTCACCACCTGCCATGGGTATATAGGCTAAATGAAATGGACGCTCGTAGTCGCGGTAGTTTGCCACCAGAAATTCGCCACCCCAGATAGTCCCGTCGTCACCATAGCCGGTTCCGTCGAAGGAGACTCCGATCACCGGTTGCTCCCCATCCAAGCCATGTTCAGCCATACAGGCAGCGACATGAGCGTGGTGATGCTGCACGCCGATGGCGGTTAAGTTCTCCCTCTCAGCACGTTTAAGGGCGTATCGTGTCGCTAGATAGTCAGGGTGCAGGTCATAAGCCAGGATTTCAGGTCGCATTCGAAACAAGCGCTCGAAGTGAGCTATGCCTTCCTCGAATGAACACAATGTCTCATAGTTCTCTAGATCACCGATGTGGTGGCTGAGGAATGCGTAACGTCCGCGAGTAATGCAGAAAGTGTTTTTCAGTTCAGCCCCGACCGCAAGTAGAGGAGGATTTTCCCAGGGCAGATGGACTGGATAAGGAGCGTAACCACGCGAACGGCGCAGAGGATAGGCTGCCCCATCAAAGATCCGCATAACCGCATCGTCACATCGAGTGTGGATACATCGGTCATGCATCAGAAAGGCATCCGCCAGATCCGATAGCCGCTTCCGCGCCTCCTCGTTCTCAATGGCGATAGGCTCCTCACTCAGGTTGCCGCTGGTCATCACCAGCGCCTGAGGGAAGCCCGGTTCAGGCTCGATGAGCAAGACATGTAGTGGGGTGTAAGGCAGCATTACACCCATGGTGTCCTGTCCAGACGCCACCTCACGTACTACGCTCGACTCCGGCCGCCGGTCCAGGATCACAATCGGACGCTGGCGCGCCTCGAGTGCAGAACGCTCAGCTGGTTGTAGGTAACAATGTGTTTCCACCGTCGCCAGATCGGGCATCATCAAGGCGAAGGGCTTGTCAACCCGCAATTTACGGCGACGCAACGTCGCCACCGCCTCAGGATTAGTGGCATCACAGGCGAGGTGGAATCCGCCGAGACCCTTGACCGCCAGGATCCTACCCTCTTGGAGCAACTGCCGAGCGGTCTGCAGGGCTTGTTCCCTCTCCGCTAATCGATCACCGTCAACTTCCAGCCAGATCTGCGGTCCGCATACCGGGCACGCAACCGGCTGGGCATGAAAGCGACGGTCAAGCGGGTCGCCATACTCAGAGGCACAATCCGGGCACATTATGAAAGGTGCCATGGTGGTGGATGGACGGTCGTAAGGGATATCCTTAATGATCGTAAAGCGCGGGCCACAATTGGTGCAATTGATGAAAGGGTATCGGTAGCGCCGATCTTCAGGATCCAAGAGCTCTCGCCAGCAATCGGAGCACAGGCTGACGTCGGGTGATATCGGCTGGAACGCATCCGCGATGGTTTCTGAATGGAAAATCTCGAATGTGGAGAAACCGTTCGGAGCACACTTCTGCACATGGAATTCGTCGATTTGCGCCAGAGGAGGCGCTTCCTGCTGCAGGGCATTAATAAAAGCCGTCAATGCCTCAAGTGAACCATCGACCTCGATCTTTACACCAGCCGAGGTGTTTCGCACCCATCCAGTGATCCCCAGCCGAGTCGCCAGACCATAGACAAACGGCCGAAAACCAACCCCTTGTACAACACCGGTTATATGGATACGCGCCCCTTGAAGGTCGCTCACCGCTTTACTCCCAATCATCTTGAGGATACCAATAACACCCATGGCGTCAATAGTGGGTTTAGTAACCCTAATATCATGAAAATAGTCCAATACTTATGGCTGCTCTAGAGCCGCTCGGGTCAGTGCTTGGAGCAGAAAATCAACGGCAAAACCTATTTCGCTATGATTTAAACCCCCACACCCAGAACCACCACATCACGTATCGAGCCACGCCGTGTGTGCCCCAATCAAGTAAGAATTAATTGGTCTCCCCCAATAACTATGGTATGTTGACATAATTTTATTGTTATGTATGTTATTTGCCTTAAAACAAATTCCTCCTATCTACCTATTCCTGCAGAGGCGGCTCCCATGCCGCCGATGGTCAGGCGTGGGAGCCTGACCTGCTGGAGAATTTGGTGAGAAATGTGTTGGATTGGGTATTATATCCTGCTCAGTTGTTATTGAGGTCAATGTAGAGAAACTGCTGTGCGCTCAGGATGTAAAAAAACAAAGTGGTAGCACCCTGAGCGGAGCCCCTCGGCGCTGCTCGGGCCCTTCGGCTAAGCGTAGTCGA
>JAUVOZ010000147.1 GCA_030598885.1 Anaerolineae bacterium
AAGTGGAGGAAGCCCCAGCGACTTGGCTCCTGGACAATTAAAGAAAACACCTGGTCAACTCGAAGGACCTCCGGAGGACCGTGGATTGGGGAAGGATAAGGACAAGACGCCCAAACCCAAGCCAAAAGATGAAACCCCGGCACCATTACCCTAAGTTCACTTTGGACTAACCAACACTCAGGAACCGTAAATTTCAGCACCTATAGGGATTGGATCCCTCAATTCCAACTCCCGTTTTTAAACCACCCCAAATATCACATAAAGCGCAGGGGAGGGGTCGGTATCTAGTATATAGATATCCTTCTTCCGCCCAAGGCTGACTGCGGCTGTACACATGCGATATCACAACACATGCGGGTGTCAACCGGGTCTCCCATGTTGTGCTCTGTAAAGTGTATATGTGTGCGCAAGCTCGTGGTGGTAGAATCAATCACAATCCAAAACGAGGGAGCTAATAAGGAGAGGTTCCGATGACATACTTATCCAATAAACTATTATCGACCGTGGTTTGCCTTCTACTAGCCAGCTTGACCCTGGTTGGGTGTAATTTACCTGCCCCTCAACTACCGACACCAGACCTATTGGCTACTTCTGCAGCTCAGACCGTCGCCGTTCAGCTAACGCAATCCGCCGGTCAGACGCCAATCCCGCCCTCTCCTACTCACGAAGAATTGCCGCCTCTTGCATCGGCGACCTTACCGGAGCCATCATCCACGCCTACTTTCACGCCCACGGCTACTCCCGACAAGGCCTCCTGCGACCGGGCAGAATATGTCAGCGATGTCACTATAGTCGACGACACGACCTTCACCCCTGGAGCCACTTTCACTAAGGTCTGGCGAATGCGCAATGTTGGTACATGTACCTGGACCAACTCGTATGCATTGGTATTTGTGGATGGAGAGCAGATGAATGGCGCCAGCGTAGTTCAATTGACTTCCGATGTCGCGCCAAATGACACTGTTGACCTATCAGTGGAACTTACTGCGCCAGACACCCCAGACACTTATCGGGGAAACTGGCAGCTCCGTAACGACGAGGACAGGTTGTTTGGCATTGGTGAAGATGCGGATGAATTCTTTTGGGTACAAATCGTTGTCTTAGATGATTCAGATGATTTGAATCTTGGTGAGCCTACCTGGCGCGATACACTCGCTTCCAATGCAAATTGGTATATGGTGGACACTGATGACACTCAATTCGAGGTTAAGGATGGGGACCTGATTATGGAGTCAATCCATTCCGGGACGTTCGATCAGTGGGGTCTTTCGAATCGCCCAAAGCTGACAGATTTTTACCTGGAAATTACCGCCAGGACTGGCGACGAATGCTCAGGATTGGATCGATACGGCGTATTGATTCGTGCACCAGATTCCAGTCAAGGTTATGTCTACGGTTTCTCCTGCAGTGGGCGCTACCGTATATACAAATGGGATGGAGAGAATTACACCGGCCTGCAAGAGTGGACGAACACACCTCACATCCAATCTGGTCCAAATCAAACCAATCGTCTTGGCATTTGGGCTGAAGGAGACACATTCAAACTATACGCCAATGGAAAACTATTAGCCGAGGTAAGCGACAGCGAGTACAGCGAAGGTCGTTTCGGGTTGTTCATCGGCTCAACGAACACTGATAACTTCAAGGTTTTTGTCGAGGAAGCGGCTTATTGGTTGATCGGTGATTAAATCTTGCCAGAAACGTGTGGGTGAATTGTCGATGAAACCATGTTTCGATCAAAATAAGTGATCACCAGGAAGAGTGAGAAGATGAGGTGCTTCTGCGTGGAGTTAAAAATCATAAAGAAGGATACATGATCTCGATTAGGTGAAGTAGCTGCTGCAGTGAGGAATAGATAGGTTAGAGAATCAGCTATGACAGATCTGCTTCGTCGGTTGATCGAGCTGGAAGCTGACGTGAGGTACCAGGAATTTACCAAAGAGGGTGATGGTGGATTCACCTACGTCCCTGGAGGGGTCCCTGTTTTACTCTCTGCGCCACATGGAGCGGTCCATACACGGTTAGGCAAGCTGAAGCAGGAAGATGAATACACAACTGGTTTCGCCCGGCTGATCGCCGAGAAGACGGACGCGCATGTAATCTACACTCGACGTAAGTCAAATACAGATCCCAATTGGTATCCAGATGTGCCCTATAAGCGACTGCTTCGGCAGGTTATTGAAACGGAAGTGATCCGTTTCGTACTTGATATTCACGGTTGTGCCGAACACCGAGATTTTAGAATTGCCTTAGGGACGATGGGTGGGGAGAGCTGTCCACGGCAGCGTGAGGTCATCATACGCATGTTTAAGGCACACGGGTTCTTTCAAGATGCTGAGAATCTACTTTGCCGTCTTGATGTTGACCGTCGGTTTACCGCGACGGGTTTGGAGGGGCAGGAGACGATCACCCGCTTTGTGTGGGAGACTCTGGGTGTGCCGGCGGCACAATTCGAGATCCATCCATCATTGAGAATCGTAGAGAGGCGGCCTGATGCCACGGAACCGCAACCATTTCACGGTGTTCCTGAGATGATTGAAGCTGTCATCCAGGCGTTTGTTGAACTGGTCCATGTACTTTCCGATCACCTGGCTGTGTAAACTACTTCTGTCCCTCAGACTCAATCCCTGCACAATTGGTTCATAATTAACATCTATATACCTAGAGATGTTTTGCTAGCAAGATCTATAATCGGCAGTATTGGTTTTTTTGTTGTGGTCTCCTGCTCTGTTTACATCTCCTGTATCATTGAGGCCTTACGGTTTCTAACCCGAAGATCGGGCAGAGGTATGGTTTGTGGAAGGAACCCATAATTAATGAAGTGGAGCTCTTACGTCGGGAGTTCAAGGACAGAGGAGGGATTAGATGAAATTAACGCCACCTAAGCAGTGGATCTTTTGGGGCTCTTTATTCCTGACAGTTATCGGGGTATTGTCCGCTTTTAGCAGGTTAGCTTTTCTGGTTGAATGGAGCGTCTGGTTCGTCCTGGTCGGCTACATCATGCTCTTTCTAGGGAACGTCTTCAGGGGTCTCTGATTGCTCCGTTCCTCTGTAAATTAGTGATGCAAAGATAATTTTCTTGATGGCTTTTATAAATCCGGTAAACTTTCCACGTCCCTCTACTAGAGCCTTTCTGAAGGAAGCACGCCAGACGCGGGGATTCTCCCTCATCGATCTGCTCCACGGGTACGTCTATAATCGCTGGCTCTATCTCTACATCGGCATCGGCATCGGGGAGCATCCACTGGCGCGGCTGACACACCCAGTCGCTCGTTTCTTTAACTGGCTGTTATCTTCAGAGTCCGACCAAGACCCCGATCGGGTCTCTTTTGCCGACACATACCATGGCAAGGTCGTGACACTGGAAGCCGCTCGGCAGCTGGTAACTGTGAACGAAGAGATTCGCTTACACGACCTGGAGCAGGTGATCCCTTATGCCCACGCCCGCGACATCATCCTCAAAAACCCAGATCACATTGTCGTCCTTGAGTGTCCCTGCCGCACCTCGCGCCCAGATCCCTGTTTGCCACTCGATGTCTGTCTAATCGTAGGAGAGCCCTTCGCCGGTTTCGTGATCGAGCATCATCCACGTCGTGCGCGGTGGATCACCTCCGAGGAGGCAGAGGAGATCCTCGAGAGCGAACATTCTCGAGGCCATGTGCACCATGCCTTTTTCAAAGACGCCATGTTTGGTCGCTTCTACGCGATTTGCAATTGTTGTTCATGCTGTTGTGGTGCGATGCAATCCATGCGTAATGGGACCCCTATGTTGGCAGCTTCAGGGTACATGAGTCGAGTCGAGGTTGATCTGTGCATCGGCTGCAGCGTTTGTGTGGAGAACTGTCCCTTTGGAGCGCTCGAACTAAGGGAGGATGTTGTCGAAGTAGAACAAGCCACGTGCATGGGTTGTGGGGTATGCGTTTCAACATGTGAAGTGGGAGCTTTATCCCTCGTGCGGGATCAAAGTGCCAGTGAACCGCTCGAGATCCGGCATCTCATGGCTCAGGCGAGGTGTTCCTGATGGTTGAAAACGCTGTTCATGGTTTTATGCCGATTGAGGACAAGATCGACCCCAGCCATACTGATTTGACGCGCATGATCGCTGATTTCTTCGATAGGTATTTTTGTTAGGTTTTAATTATTCTATCAGGGGGGCAGATATGAGCTCTGAAATCGACCACCCTCAACGCCGTTCAATTCGTCTGAAGGGATACGATTACTCCAACCCCGGAGCGTATTTCGTGACGGTATGTACGAGAGATCGGCTGCCTCTATTGGGTATGGTTAATAATGCAGAGATCATATTAACACCAATTGGGCGTATTGTTGACGCGTTCTGGAACTTAATCCCTCAACATTTTAAAGGTGTCGGTATCGATGTGTATGTTGTAATGCCCAATCACCTCCATGGTGTCATAGTCATATCGGGGGAGGATAGGGGCGAAGCATTAGCTGAAGGTGTTTCCCGATTAAATCAGGAGGAAACAGCTAATGCTTCGCCCTTACATCCATTGGGAACAGATAATCCTCCTTCAACCCGGCGTAATCCACGGGGAACCCAAAGAGGTTCATTGGGAGCAATCATCCAGAACTTCAAATCTGTATCCACTCGCAAGGGTAATCAATTACGCGGTACACCTGGCGTGTCTCTCTGGCAACGTAATTACTATGAACACATCATTCGCAACAAGAATGAATTGGATCGTATTCGACGCTACATCGTAGATAACCCCCTGAAGTGGGAATTGGATAAGTACCACCCAATACGCGGGTAAGGAATATACAAAGCATTCGCCGACGTAGGATTTGGGTACGCGTTATCCGGTGAGGCGACTGTAGGGACGGTTCGCGAACCGCCCCTACCGGGGTGGTCTTGTATTGCTAAGAAACATCCACTAACGGGGAAATCCTTGCGATGGTTTTCGCTACCAATTCATTACGCTCGACATTGATCTCAATCGCCCCCTCAGGACAGACGGTAACACA
>JAUVOZ010000181.1 GCA_030598885.1 Anaerolineae bacterium
GACCCTTGAACAGGGCCTCTCAGTCGCACGCGCCCAACTCGATGCACTAGAGGCGGTCAACATCTCGATAGAGGCGGTAACCCATCAACTCGAGCATGAGGGGGTATCCAAATTTGCCCAGTCCTACACATCACTGTTGAGAACTATCCGTAGCCGGTCTCGTGTGCTACGTAAGGAGCTTGGCCCTCTGCTCACGGATGTGGAATTAACACTTGAAGAATTAGAAAGGGAGGAGGTGGGTCGGCGGCTTTGGCAGGGCGACCCAAGTCTTTGGACACAGAAGTCAGCGGTTGCAGGGGAAATTCGTGAGCGACTTGGCTGGTTGAACCTTCCACAAGAAGCCCGCTCGCAGATGGAGGAGCTGGCGAGATTTGCGGCCGAGGTTCGCAATGAGGGTCTGACAAGTGTTGTGCTACTCGGTATGGGTGGGTCATCTATTACCGCAGAGGTTCTCCACAGAACCCTAGCACCCGACGAGGGACTTGATTTCTCGATTCTAGATTCAACCAATCCAGATGCGGTGCGTCATATTACTCACCGAGCACCGATCTATAAGACCCTGTTCATTGCGGCCAGTAAATCAGGCACAACGGTTGAAACAATGGCCCTACTGGATTATCAATGGACCAGAGCCAGCCGACAAAATGGTGAAAAGGTGGGTGGTCATTTCGTTGCCATCACCGATCCCGGCACACCGCTGGAGGAGCTAGCCCGTGAAAGGGGCTTCCGTCGTATTTTCTATTCACCCCCTGAAGTAGGTGGTAACTACTCGGCGTTATCCATTTTTGGTTTACTGCCGGCGACGCTCATGGGAATTGAGGCAGGTTCCTTGCTTCTGGGCGGGGAGCGGATGGCAAAGGCTTGTGGACCGAAAATCGAGCCTGTTCGTAATCCAGGATTGTTCCTCGGCGCAATTCTTGCGGCCTCCCACCGTCAGGGTCGCAATAAACTTACATTTGTCGCTGATCCAGGTCTAGAACCACTAGCCGAGTGGATTGGACAACTGATAGCAACAAGTAGCGGTAAGGAGGAGAAAGGTCTCTTGCCGGTTGTTGGTGAGCCCCCCGGACCAGCGCGAGTATATGGCGATGATCGTTTGTTGGTCTACTTGCGTGGAGAGGGCGGTCTTGATAGTCAGGTGAGAGGGTGGGTCCGCAACCACCAACCTGTGGTTGTGCTTGAAACCAGTAGGAGTGCCAAGGGATTCGGGTCGGCTTTCTTTCAGTGGGAAGTGGCAACTGCAGTCGCCTGTCACTTGATTGGGGTGAATGCCTTTGACCAGCCAGATATCTATCGGGCTAAAGACCGGACGGCTAACTTACTCAAGACATACAGAAAACGTCACTCGCTCCCACAACTACCAACGCTCTGGCAGGGGCAGGGCGTGACTATCTTGGGGAAGGTAGGAGCATCTTTGCATTTGGAGGATCAACCTATAGAAATTGCGCTTGCCCACTTATTAGGCCAAGCCAGGCATGGTGAAGCTCTTAGCTTCCTGATTTATCTTCCGCAAGATACCGCAGTAGTGAAGAAGATGGCTCGTGTGCGACGTGCGATCCGTGATCGACTCGGTCGAGCCACAACTATGGGATTTGGACCCCGTTATCTGCACTCGGCTGGGCAAATCCACAAAGGTGGTCCTGACCAGGCAGTTTATTTTATAGTTACCGCTGAACCAAGGAAGGATATTGAGATGCGGGAAGCGGGGATGACCTTTGGGGTCCTTGATAGCGCCCTGGCTGTGGGTGATCATCAAGCGTTGCAGGCATTGGGGAGAAGGGTATATAGCATACACTTGGAATCATCCGCTCGATTCCGAGATCTGGCACCTGCATTCCTGGCTGCAATCGATCACGTACCACCGACCTCGGAGGTGTCCTGATGTCTGTAAAGCAGCCCCTTTTTGGACACCAGACAGTTAAAGAGCTGCCGAAATGCAAGCGGGGGGATGTGCTATGTGCTCTTGAGGAATTGGTAGGGCCACAAGTTAAAATCCGCACCCATGGTCTTGAACAGTTGTTAGCTCTCGATGCTCACCGTCGTTCACCTGTTGTGGCAGCAATCCTGGCGAATAGGGTAGGGGAACCGGATATCGATCTGAGATTGGAAATTGTTAAAGCTTTGGCTATGGCGTTGAGACCCGATCTCGATGGAACAAGGGCACTGGATAGTGTTCGTTGTTGGTTGCGGTATACGCTTGGTCGAATGCGCAGGCGTGAGACCTATGCTTTACTTCAGATCATCGCCATCTCACCCGAGAACCTCGATCCGGTGTGCCAAGTTCTGGATGCATGCTCCTTCTCCGGCGGAGCGTTAGTGCAAATTCTCGCTGATCGTAATGTCGATGTCGCTATTAGGATCGCGGCGGCAAAATCTATAGGTAGGATAGGTTTTCTTGAAGCCGAGCCTGTTCTGCAGAGGCTGGGTCAACGCTTGGCAAGAAGACAGGCCGGACAAAAGGAGATGGCTTTCGCCCCGATTCCTAACCATGGAGCACAAGCGCTCTTGCCTGAGGTCATCAATGCTTTACATGCACTTGGGGACGGAACAGATTGAGCCCGGTGAATGATGAGAGTCATCGACCCTCTCCACGGCGTATCCTCTTCGGAGCAGATGAGCCGATATTCGACGTTCTACCAGAGAGGGTGCTGTCGAATCTAAGACTCCCAACCTCTGAGAACGCTCTCTTGTGGAATATAATCTACCCGCTCGCACAACCTGCAATCAACCTGCTTGAGCTTCTTGAATTACATCCTCTTTGGGGGACTAGAATCATGCCGGAGGCTGGCGAGGATAATCTGATCCCATACTATTGGGGGTATCGGGTCGATGGAGAACGCCTCCCACAGTTGGATGAAGTCCTCGAACTCGTCGATGGACCTGGACTGCCGACAGAAGTTGATTTGTTTCTCTTTGGGCACCACAACCTGGTTTTGATTGAGGCCAAGCACATGAGCAGCCTTGGGCGTTGTTCGCGGTATGCTCGTCGCAGTTGTCCGGAAATGCACCTCTTGGATGACGAACAGAAAGATCCATGTCGCTATTGGGAGGGTAGTGCCGTCAATTTCGAGGCCCATCTGGAATTCGGCCCGCGCCCCCAACCTGGAGAAGATGCACCCGTATGCCATCGTCATTATCAATTAGCACGAACGCTGTTAGTGGGGCATTCTCTGGCTTCGCGTTTGGAACGCACCTTCTATATGTGGCTGATCGTCCCTCGAGAGCGATGGAGTTCTTTTGAATTGAATTGGAAGGATTTCACTGAACGAATTCGAGACGATGAACTTTGGCGTCGGATGCGTGTTCTGGCGTGGGAGGATATTCGCGGGCTATCGGCAGTGTAAGTACTTGGTTGAAGCAATATAAAATTCGACCCTTGGCAGACCTCCGAGGTCTCTAAGACCTCGGAGGTCTTGTAATTAATAGAACAAATGTGCTATAATAAAGGCGAACGTTTGTAGTTATGGATTAGCTGACAGGAGAGTGGGATGTGGCAAAGAAACGAGGGATTGACACAAATGGGCAAACGATGGATTTGTCTGAGCGCGAATTGGTTCTCTCGGAGGCATTGGCGGAAATCACCAAACGCTATGGAGAAGGTGCGGTGATGCGTCTGGGGGAGGCGACCCATCTGATGGTGGAGGCGATTCCAACCGGGTCATTGGCGTTGGATCTGGCGTTAGGGGTGGGGGGCATTCCCCGTGGTCGGGTGACCGAGATCTACGGGCCGGAGGCTTCTGGCAAGACGACGCTAGCCCAGCACATTATAGCCGAGGCGCA
>JAUVOZ010000016.1 GCA_030598885.1 Anaerolineae bacterium
CAAGCCGCTTCGTATGCAAGTCCCACGCAAAATAAATATTTTTGCCGCAGCCATCTTCCTCAGTGGCATCGCGGTGAGCATCGCCCTGCTCATCGCTGGGAAGGTGGACGAATCCTTCGTGGGCCGCATGCTGTGGGCGGCGACCGGTTGGGGCTTCGGCTACACATTGCTCGGTATGGGGCGAGAGATCGGGCTCAGGCGTTATATCTGGCTTGGTGTTACTGGAGGACTCGCCTCGACCATCCTCCTTTTCCTCCCCTTAACCTTTGGTCAGACTGCCATTGTACTTAATGGGGCTTGGGCTCTTGCGCTCGGCATATCCGGAGCAATCGTACTGCGTCGTGCATCTACCGTCATCCGGCAGGCGAACCATGGCAGATGAATACAAGCAAATCACCAACTTCGATCGTCTGATCCACGAGCCATCCCGGCTGGCGATCATGGCCGTTCTCTCTGCATGTGAAAGCGCCGATTTCACTTTCTTGCTCAACGCCACCGGCTTGAGCAAAGGTAACCTCTCAGCGCACCTGAGTAAGCTCCGCGATGCGGGGTATGTCAACATCACCAAGGGCTATAAAGGTAACTACCCTCATACGACCGGCGCCCTCACAAAGGATGGGCGCCGCGCCTTCGACGCATACCGCAAGCAATATTTGGCACTGGCGCAACACCTAAAGAAATAAGGTGCAGTATGTCATCACCAGCGTTCAACAATTTCGGAACCGAGGAAGATTTGAGGGGTTAGATACCGACGCCGATAGTAGAAGATCCCCAACAAGAGCGTGAACTGGACCGTCGCATAGAGGATAGTCGAGAATTGCTCGAAGTAAAATACTAGTAGATTAACCACAGCTAAGGAAAGTAACAGCCCAAGATAGCCTGCTGCAACCCCGCGAGCTTCCCTGTTTGCGATTAATAACCCGGCGGCGACTACCAGCAGCAGGCCGACGAACCCTTCCACAACAACCCTGGCCGTGAACCAGAACATCCCGCTGGAGCTCGCCACCCTTCCCAGGGCGACCAATTCGGCGATCATACGTTGAAGATGCGCCGGATCACTTGCTGCCAGCAGAAGCTTACAGAGGTCGATCACCGCCAGGATGCCAAGCGCTGCCAAACCTCCTACCAGGACCGCTTTCAGTCGCCGCTCAGTCACCCAGCGTCTTTCAAACTTCCTCAGGCGTTCCAGTAAACGTTCGATGAAGCTGGGGATATCTGGAGCCAGGTGAAGTGCGTCTGATGATAGGAAATCAAGCAATTCCTTCGCCAAGTGCACCAGGTCCGGGTGCTCATCCTCTTCTGCAATCCGCCGAAGACGAAATTCTAGAGCTAAGCGTTCACTACGCTCCAGGTCATGGTCGAGTACTTCCTGCAATTCGTCGAGGGCTCGGTAAAGTTCGTCACGCGAGTCGCGCACCCCAGGACGTCGAATCCGAAGATAGACCATCACAGTAAGCAGAAAGAAGGCATACACGATGGGCGCGGCAGCAGGATGGAAGTAGTCGTTCGTCTGGGTGATGAACTTGCCTATCTCATCAATGAACAACCCCACGCCGACACCGGCAAGCAGGGACCCCGTCACATATACCCAGCGGTTAGCGAAGATCAAGGGCAGGAGCGCAGCGGCGAAGAGCAATAATCCGCCCCAAAGCACGTGGGCAATGTGCAATTCACCACCCCCGAGTTGGGGATAGTCCGCCAGTTCGAGGAATAAACGAGTCAACGCCACTGAAGCGGCGAAGCTTAATAAGGTAAAGAGCAGGTAGCGTTCACCCCCCCCACGACGTACAGGCTTTCGAATACGGCTGACGATACGGTTCATGACTATTCCTCCCCTCACCCCATGTCGCTCACTGAACCACCGGCGGGTAACTGCGTCATAAAGACTGCGGCTAACAAGGCTAAGACCGCGCCGAAGAGGAAAGGTGCCGATGGGCCAAATCCATTCCAACCCGCTACACCCTGCCACAGGAACCCGGCGAGCAAGCTGGCGGGGAATGCCGTGATCCCGATGGCAGCGTTATACACCCCATATGCGGTACCGCGTTGCTCTGAGGGGACTAGGTCGGCCACAAATGCTTTTGCCACGCCTTCAGTAAGCCCGTAATAGATCCCGTAAGTAGCCATCAATATCCACGCATGCCAGCCGACAGTGGCCCGGGCAAAGCCCAAATAGACTACCGCATAGAGACTCCAACCAGCGATCAACAGCCTGCCTCGCCCAACCCTGTCGGACAGCGCACCAGCCGGGGCGGAGACAAGGGTATAGACCAAGCTGAAGACAACCATCATGCCCAGCACGCCACTGACCGAAAGGCCGGTTGTCTGCGCCCGCAAGATGAGAAAAGCGTCAGATGAGTTTCCCAGTGTGAACAGGACTGTGATAAGCAGGAAAAGACGAAAACGGCGATCGAAGCCTGCCAAGGTTAAACGTGGTTTGTCAACCGGACCACGACGCTGCGGCGTATTCCCCCTTAAAGCCGGCGTCACTTCCTGCGCCCCTAGGGCAATGGTCAGCACCGCTAAGACTGCTGGGATAAGGCTGACTAGAACGATGGTTTGGAAGGTGTCCCGGGTGAGTGCTGCCGCTCCGCGCTGGGATGCCCGTAGCACCACCAGGGCCACTGATAAGCCGAGCACCGCCCCGGCGGTATCGCCGGCTCGATGTATGCCGAAGGCCAGACCGCGTTGCCTCTCGTCGATGCTATCGGCCACAAGGGCATCACGCGGCGCCGTTCGCAAACCTTTCCCGATCCGGTCGGCGAAGCGTACGCCCAACACCCAAC
This sequence comes from Anaerolineae bacterium, assembly GCA_030598885.1. Lineage (GTDB taxonomy): Bacteria > Chloroflexota > Anaerolineae > Anaerolineales > E44-bin32 > DUEZ01. The sequence goes on from JAUVOZ010000016.1 coordinate 2,787, forward strand.
CCCAGCTGGTAGCCAAATACAGGAACGGCTTGGCGACCGTCGATAGCATATAGCCTAGCACTGCCAAGCCTTTCCGCATCCGTAACCTGTCGGAGATCCAACCCGAGAATAATTTAACCAGGCTGGCAGTGGTATCAGCTACGCCTTCGATCAAGCCAATGACCGTCGTACGAACACCAAGCACGTTGAATAGGAAGAGCGGAAGAAGGTTGAGCAGCATCTCCGAGGAGAGGTCGTTCAAGAAGCTGGTAATGGTCACCACCCATACGTTGCGCGGTAGCCGGCGAGGGGCAGCGGTTCCTTCCGACGCGGCTAAGTCAGGTTTGATGTTGTCCATAGTTTGGCACTCGCTTACAAATATCCCTCTTCATGGGAAGTCGATATCCAGGAGATGATCACCCAATAATTATCACCGGTGATCGGCACCCGATCATGCGACCCATCCCCAGATAACGAACTGGCCGCAGAAATATAGCAACCCGAGCCATGAGAGGTAAAGGATCAAGCGGTTCGCCCATTGTTTTTTCCCTGCCTGACCAAGCACGATGAAAGCGGGAAAGATCGCCAGTACGTAACGGGGGACGCTCAGCAGTGGCTGGATTTCGCCCACCTTCATCAGGATCGCCTTAAGCATTAGCACACTGTACAAACCATAGATGGCGGGCAATCACCGCACGATCAGGACTGTAAGCAGAATAAAAAGCAATGTGAACCCAAGGTCGAAGTAGTCCATCATCAAAGGTTTGCCACTAAAAATCGTCTTAACCGCCCCAACAATCGCTAAGCCAGGAAGTGTAAAACTGCCCCGGAAACGGCTGGATTGTACAAGCAGGGGTTCCCAGGGCATCTTTCCTAGGACCGACCAGACGTATAAGGGGAAAGTAATCACACCAAGTACAGACAATGTTAAACCAATCACAGCTTGGTGGGTCTGAAAGTGGGCACCACGCCTGGCGCGCCAGACCTCGAAACCCAACATTACGGGAAGGATCGCACCCTGCAAGCGTGCCAGAGGGGCGAAGAAAGCCCATGCGCCTGCCGCCAGCCACCGCCTTTGCCTGGCGTAGTAAAGCGCAGCTACCGTTGTCAATAAGAACAGCGACTCGGAATAAGCAGCTAAGAAAAAAGGCGGTGGGGAAACTGGCCAGATAGAGAATACAACGACGTGCAACCTGCTGGTCAGTCTCCATCGCTGTCAGACGGTAAAGGTAGACCAGAGCGACTAGATAAGCCAAGTTAGAGACAATCAATCCCGCGAATAGGGTGTCGCCTCCGAATACTTTTGCGACCATTCGCATCAGCCAGGGATAGAGAAACGGGGAGAAAAGGCTGGTATCGTAAGCTTCGTAACCACGCTCGACTATCACCTGAAAATGGAGTGTGTCCCAGCGTTGCCAGGGCTCAAGCCATAGGTTTGTCACTGGAGCCACACCCAGGTATGGCCTACTTACGGGATGTAGGGCGAATGTTTCTGGATAAATACTTCGCGCTAGCGGTGCGAAAAGCAGAAGTCCAACCCGCATGGTGATAAAGATAATCACCGCTGATCGCACTCCTGGTGCGGACCATAGGCGGTCCCAGCACACCTTAAACCTGCGTAAGGTCCCCTCAATCAATAACTGCACTTTATACTCACCTATACACTTATGCTATAAGCTCAGTGAAGGCGCACGTCCTTGCCAAACTGGTCAGTACTGACCTGGTACATTTGCCCCTCCACCCGCATGATGATTAGCCATCCTGGGGTGATCACTTTGACACACTCCTCCACCGCCTGAGGTAAACCCAGGCAGGAGTCCGGCCAATCAACAGCTTCAATACTATGAACCTCCACCCCGGCCGGCTCCGCGTTTAAACTATACGCTATATATTGGATGGCTGCTGTAACTGCCGGAGGGTAAGGCTCATCCACCAGGGTTGAAGACCACGTAAGCGGATCGCCTAATAAACCGCCCAATAACAGTATCACCCCACCATCTGTGCCAGTATAGACCACGATCAAGCGACCCGTCGCCCAAAATTTTGGGCGGTCGGGCCAAACAATCGCTGTTCCATCGACGGCTTTCCCATCCGGCGAAATTGCCTTCGATATCGCGATGCGCGCCTCCACATTGACGTATTCATACACCTGCACGACGGCTTGGTCCACCTGAAGCATCCGAGTCGGAACACCAAAGGCAGGTACACCTGCCTCGGTCGTTTCTACCACCGTCCTCCCCGCGTCCCCTAAAGCTGCTACCAGATCATCCGCAGTTTCGATCTCACGCTCTACCGGCGATGCTCCACTCCTGCAGGACGTCAACCACATACTCGCCAAGAACACATAACAGAGCAGTTGTTCAAATCTCACGATACCCTCTTTCTCTTATCCCGCCAGAATGAAATAGCTCTCATTATTCTTAGTCGACGTTGACACTATAAGCCATCTAGCGTATTGTGAAACACACATTGCTCCCTCGCTCCCCACGCGCTTGAAGATTGCTGGGAGCTAACAGACCTTCCGTAAAATCTATCAGAGCCTCGTATCATGGAGTTTGCCCAATGTCAGAAGTTTACATCATCGCTGCCGTCCGTACCCCGGTTGGAGTTGGAAAACCAGAAAAAGGTGCGCTCTTCCAGATAGCCCCGGTCGATCTCGCGGCATTTGTATTAAGAGAAGTCTTACGCCGTGGTGGCGTAGAGAGCGAGCAGGTGGAAGATGTCATTATGGGCTGCGTCACGCCCATTGGCGACCAAGGGGCCAATATCGCCCGCCTAGCGGCACTCCAAGCTGGCTTCCCGGTCACTGTGCCGGCTGTGCAAATCAACCGGATGTGCGGCTCGAGCCAGCAGGCGGTCCACTTCGCCGCTCAGGCAATCCTAGCCGGGGATATGGACCTAGTCATCGCTGGTGGTATCGAAATGATGTCGCACCAAGCAATAGGCTCCGACTGGCCTAAGGAATGGCCGGCCAACTTTCCCTACCCTCTGGTACACCAAGGTATCAGCGCCGAGTTGATGGCTGAGAAGTGGGGTCTGAGCCGAGAGGAGCTTGACGACTACGCTTACCAGAGTCACCTGCGGGCGGGGGCTGCCATCGGTGAAAACCGCCAGAAGAATCAAATAGCTCCTGTCCCCGTCCCGGATGGGAATGGTGGTTCACGTCTGGTGGAACATGACCAGGGTGTGCGCATTCCTCCCAACCGGGAGAAGATGGCTGTCCTGCCGCCGGTTTTCAAGCAAGATGGCGTGATCACCGCCGGTAACAGCAGTCAGATCAGCGATGGCGCAGGAGCCTTACTGCTGGCTTCCGATCGCGCGGTGCACTTATACAATCTAAAACCGCTCGTCCGCGTGGTAACCAGGGAGGTGGTAGGGACGGATCCGGTTCTGATGCTTGACGGCCCGATCGCCGCCACCAGGAAGATCCTCCAGCGAGCCGGGTTAACTCTGGATGACATGGATGTAATTGAGATCAACGAGGCTTTCGCCTCAGTGGTTCTAGCCTGGCAGCGTGAGTTCGACGCCGATCTGGGTAAAGTCAACCCGGACGGAGGTGCAATCGCTCATGGCCATCCGCTGGGCGCCACAGGTGCGGTGCTGATGACCAAACTGATCTATGAGTTGATGCGCGACGATGGTCGCTACGGTCTACAGACGATGTGCATCGGACACGGAATGTCAACCGCAACGATACTCGAGCGTGTGTAATACCAGGCTTAGCTGTATAGCTACATACCTCGCGGTATAATGTGAGCGGGTAACGAAGTCGGCTAGGAGGGTATCATGGCAGAGCAAAAGAAAGGCGATAAAAAAGAAGAAATAAGACACTGGCCACCCGAAGAGACCCGCCAACACTTAAAGGCCGCCCGGTCCGAGATTAGGGAGAGCTTCAAGTCCCTTTTCCCGCCCGAGTTTATCGAGCACCGACATGCAGCTCACCGGGAGATGCTGCTGGCGGTACGGAGCTTGATCGACCACACCTTGGAGCGTATGGAGGTTAAAGAGAGCGCCTAGACCCGGGAGACTCACTCGGTCTATACTGAACCTTCCCGCGAGCTTAAAGCTCGCGGGAAGGTATTTCTTAGAACCCAATCCCCAATACAATGGCACTCCCGACGATACCAGTGAGGAGTACCAGTCCAAAAGCGCGCATGACCGTGCGCCGGAGTTCATGCGCACCTAAAAACCACACCATCACCGCTTTCGCCGCGGTGTTCACCAGCGTCGCCAGGACGACCGCCATCGCAGCCACCTGTGGCTGAAGTTGCCCATTAGAAGCCAATTCAGAGGCGCTGAGGGTGATGGCGTCTACATCTGTCAGACCGGCTAGAGCACTGGCAACATAGACACCCGCGTCGCCGAAGAAATCATTCGCCGCCCTAACTGCGATCAGGACTACGGAGAATGCCAATGCGAAGGTTATCGCCGTCGGTAGTCTAAGCGGGTTGGAAACTTTCATCTCCTCCCGGTCTTCTTGTTCATCCGCGCGCCGTCCACGCCACAGGTAGAGTACAAACCCTAGACTAACGAGCAACATTGCACCAATGGGAATGCTCACCATCCTCAGCAGCGGGGGGTAGATGACCCCAACCTCAACCAGCACCCGGGGAAACATGACACAAGACGCCAGAATGATGCCCCTGACCAAGATGGAGGAAAGTCCGGGATTCCCTTTGCTCCGACCAGCCAAGCTAACCGTGGTTGCTGTGCTGCTGACTAAACCCCCAAGCACACCTGTCAAGCCGACACCCTGTTCAGCTCCCAGGATCTTGATCAAGACATAACCCAGGAAACCGATTCCTGAGACGAAAACCACCAGAAGCCAGATCTGAAAGGGGTTTAGCAAGCCAAAGGGACCGAAGCTTTGGTTGGGCAGAAGAGGCAAAATGACGGCCGTGATAAGCGAAAATTCAAGCGTGGCCCTCAGGTCCTCAGCGCTCATGCGACGAGCTAAGCCGTGTAAGCGAGGTTTGAGAGCCAACAAGAGAGCCGTGATCACCCCCAGCGCGGCAGCCAACTCGACCTCACCCCAGATAACCATTGCCCCCAAGAGAGGCACGATCAGGGCAACTACCTCAGTCGTTATGCCTTCTTCATGTCCTCGGTAGATGTCTCCCAGATGGCTGGTCCACACGAGCAATGCCAAACTAAGATAAGCTGCAACGAATAATAGAAGTCCAAACTGTTGGCTGAAATACGCCGCCACGGCGCCAAGCAGGGCCATCAATGAGAAGGTCCGGATGCCGGCAAAGTCTCTTTCTTCAGTGCGCTGTTGGACAAACTCCCGTTCGAGTCCAATTAAGGCGCCGATCAGCAGCGCAGCCGCAAAACGCCACCAGGGTTCCAGGTTAAGCATTAGGTCCATTAAATGATCCTCGAAGGGGAAAAAGTATGGCGCATCGTCGACTCACAAGTTGTAGATAGGATTATACTTTCCTTTGGAATACCGTCCATGATAAACATATGATCACACGGAGGTCCGAATGCCACGTTATGCCGCCATCCAAATGGAACCCATTCTGCTCGACCCTGAAGCTAATTTAGAGAAAATCATCAGTCTGATCCACCAGGTATCCAAACGTGGAACGCAAATCGTAGTGTTTCCAGAGTGTGCGGTCACCGGTTATGCCCTCTCCGCCGAGGAAGCCGCCGCGATCGCCGAACCTATTCCTGGTCCCCACACCGATATCCTTTCCGTTGCCTGTCGAGAGGCGGGTCTCGTGGCAGTCGTAGTGGGAACGATCGAGAAGGATGAGCATGATAGACTGTTCAACACAGCTGCCCTTGTGGGTCCTGACGGCCTGATCGCCCGTTACCGGAAGACCCACCTGCCATATCTGGGCGTCGACCGCTATCTAGCCGCCGGAGATACCCTCCCTGGTCCTTTCGAAACCTCAGCCGGTCGGCTTGGAATGTTGATCTGCTACGACCTGCGATTCCCGGAGCCCATCCGGGTCCTGGCCCTTGCTGGGGCACAGGTTATTTTATTACCTACTGCTTGGCCGCGCGCCGCCACACTCTACCCGGAATTCATAGCCCAATCGCGCGCCTCCGAGAACGGCCTTTACCTGATAGCTGCTAATCGTGTAGGAGAGGAACGAGGCACACACTACCTGGGTCGGAGTGTGATCGTAGGTCCGGATGGTGAAATGCTGGCCGAAGCCCACGCTGAAGGTGAGGAGATCCTCTACGTAGAGATCGATCCCGCACAGAGCGACCGCAAACAGCGCATCTTCGTCCCCAACGAGTACGAACTCGATCTATTCAACGACCGCCGTCCGGAGCTTTATCGCACTCTTTCGACAGAAACCGACCTGTTCCGAGAAAACGTGCAACATTAAGCCAGACAACGGGCATTGAAAATCGAGGTTATTTGTATATGGGAAGGTAGGAGAAAGAGCATAGAGAATTTATCAAACTACTATGCACTACCCAATTGAAGCGCTTAACTGGGCGGCCCTCTCCGGTACCCAAGCAACACCCAGGCCAACATCACCAGTGCCAGACCGAGACCAATACCGCCCAGCAGGCGTTCACCGCTGACATATAGCAGACCCCCAGCAAGGAGCAACGCGGCAAATATCACCGCGCTCACCAAACGGTTGATCGACCCAGTCAGCCATTGAATCTGGCGTTGCAGATCAGGCGCGGCCCTAGCAGTGATTAGCAATTCGCCTCGCTCGATTTTACCCAGGGTTGAATCGAGTCTGGTCGGTAAAGTCGCTAACGCTCTGACCTGTTCGATCAACAATTCGATCACCGTCCCCAGCCAATCGCCTCCCTCTTCCGCCAGCAACTGTTCGGCAAATGGCTTCATGCCCTCAAATATATTGAACTCCGGGTTGAGACCGGTGCACATCCCGGAAAGGATTGAGACGCAGCGCCCAAGAAATATCATATCTCCCGGCACCTGAAACGGCATCTCATAGAGCACGTCGCGAAACTCCCTGGCAAACTGACGCATCTCCTGGGGATGGCTGCGCACCAGTTCACTCATGCTTTTACCCCATAGCCGGTCGAACAAAGCCGCCTCCGCCTGGCGGATACGCTCAATATCAGTCCCCGGTAACAGCATCTCCAGCGTCTGATAAGCCTGTATCAAACGATCGAGATCTCGCGCTCCTATGGCGATCGCCAGGTCTCTCAACCCCTGCTTCACTTTCGTCATGACCCGGCCGACCATGCCAAAATCGACAAAAACCAGCCTCCACTCTCCCGCTGCGAGGGGTTCGACAAACAGGTTGCCCGGATGCGGGTCGGCGTGAAAGAATCCCTCGGTAAAGATCTGCCGCAGGTAAGTCCGAAACAGTCGCTCGGCCACCTCAGCTCGGTCAACCCCAACCGCCTCGATGGCAGCGTAGTCCGTTATCTTGATGAAATATACATCTTCGAGGGTTAACACTCGTGCGGTGGTGTGGGAGTCATAGACGACCGGGATGCGCACCTCAGGATCTTCAGAGAACATCTCGGCGAAGCGCCGGGCGTTGTCAGCTTCTGCTAAATAGTCGACCTCTTCCCATAAGGTCCGGCTGAACTCGGCCAGCAACTCATCCAGGTCGGCTCTACGGGTGATCGGTCGGTAACGCTTGAGCCAACCGACTACTGTGGTCAGGGCAGCCAGATCTACTCGGATCAAATCGTGAATGTTCGGTCGCTGGACCTTGACCACCACTGCTTCGCCACTTGAAAGCTGTGCGCGGTGGACCTGCCCTAGCGAGGCTGACGCAAGCGGTTGAGGATCGAACTTAGTGAAACGCTCCTCCAAGGGGACCCCGAATTCCTCTACCACCACGCCGCGCATAACTTCGAACGGCTCCGGGAACACCTCATCCTGCAGGCCGGCCAATTCGGTAGTTATAGCCTCAGGAAGCACATCCAGCCTGGCCGAGAGAAATTGCCCGACCTTAATCCACACCCCACCCATACTCGTTGCCAATGCCCGGAAGCGTTGTGCAATACGCCGATAACGCCTCGGTGCAGTACGTCGTGACAGCCGCTCCAACCCTAATCGACGCAGGATCACATCCCACCAAAGCACACCAATAACTACTCTGGCGAAGAAAAGCGTGACCCGTGAATATCGGGTACGCAAACGTCGACTAAGACTTCTAACGGTTGTGGGGGAATGCAAATGTTCAGATTCCATCCGAAACTTCTAACCAAGAAGACCTCATCCGTCGCCCTTGCCTTGAGCTCGGACGGCAACAGGCTAGGTCATGACTTTTGCCGAACTCCGGCTTATAACCATTTTGCTAAGCTCGGCCACGATTGCTGGGATGAAAAGAAGCGGGAATATGATCTTCCAATGTGCCAGAGTGAGCGGTACAGTGTTAAATACCGGCTGCAAGAAGGGAACATAGATCACCAGCAGCAGAAGAAGAAGTGAGGATACTACTGCGAAGAACATAACCTTATTGCTGAACAACCCAATCTTAAGCATCGGGTAATACTCTGAACGGGCAGTGAAAGCACGTAACAATTCAGAGAATGAAAGGGTGACAAAAGCCATCGTCCCAGCCAGCAATGTATGCTCATGGTGTAACCCCAAGCCAGCCCAATAAGCCACAAGGGTGACGGCGGCGATGGCGACTGTTTGGATGCCGATGCGAAGACGCATCTCGCGATTTATGATGGACTCATCCGGTGGACGGGGCGGTCGGGTCATCGTGTCGGGATCACCCTTCTCCATGCCCAACGCCAGCGCCGGTGCGCCGTCGGTGATCAGATTCAGCCACAGTAATTGAATTGCCGTCAGCGGTGAAGGGAGACCAGCCAGAACCGCGATAAAGATCACTGCGATCTCGGCTAGGTTGCACGACAGCAGGTAGAAGACAAACTTGCGGATGTTGGCATAGATCACCCGTCCCTGCTCTACAGCCGATACGATGCTGGCATAGTTGTCGTCAGTAAGCACCATGTCGGCCGTCTCTTTGGCCACATCGGTGCCGGTGATCCCCATGGCTACACCAATATCCGCCCGTTTCAGAGCCGGTGCATCGTTCACCCCGTCGCCGGTCATGGCAACGATCTGACGGTTGTGCTTCAGAGCATCGACAATACGCACCTTATGCTCTGGCGAAACACGCGCGAAAACACCAGTGCGTATGACCTCACGCCGCAGCCTATCGTCATCCATTTGCTCTAATTCTTTGCCGGCGATCACCCGGTGATCCAACTCGAGCAGGCCGATTTCTTCAGCGATTGCCCGGGCTGTGTCGGGGTAATCACCAGTGATCATCACTGTGCGAATCCCCGCCTGACGGGCTTTCTGAATGGCTGGCATCGCCTGTACCCTGGGCGGGTCGATCATCCCCAGCAATCCGATAAAGGTCATGTCCTGCTCCACCCTCTCCGGAGTTGCTTCGTCAGGCACATCTTTCTCAACTCGGAAAGCCACTGCCAGCACCCTCAGCGCTTGTTTCGCCATATGGGCGTTCGCGTCCAGGATGCGTTTGCGCACCTGGTCAGTAAGCGGCATCGAGGTATCGTCCATACACTGGTAGTATGTACACAAGTCGAGGATCACATCCGGCGCACCTTTGATGGCTGCCACCTCCCACCCACGCAGCCGACCATCGTAGAACGGGCTAGCGTCTTCAGGTTGAGGCGATAATATCTTGTGAATCGTCGTCATCCGCTTGCGAGATGAGTCGAAGGGAATCTCATTGATGCGGGGGTAGGCATGCTCCAATGCATCAAGGTCGGCACCAGTCTTGGCCGCGGCGACGATCAGCGCGGCTTCTGTAGGATCACCCACCACTCGAGTGGTTGCACTAACGTCCTCATCCTCTCCGACTTCTATTTGGGCATCATTGGCCAACGCGGCTACCCACAAAGCAGTAGTGGAGGCAGGATAATCTTTTAAATTGACTGGCGTGCCATCCACTCTGAACTCGCCGATCGGCTCATAGCCGCTACCAGTGATTTGGATGTCGATACCATCAACCCAGAGGTGAGTGACGGTCATTTGGTTCTGGGTCAGAGTACCGGTTTTATCGGAGCAAATAACAGTCGTCGATCCTAGGGTTTCGACTGAAGATAGTCGACGGATTAGAGCGTGACGCTGGATCATCTCGCGCATGCCCATCGCTAGGGTTATGGTCACCACCGCCGGTAACCCCTCCGGCACTGCCGCCACCGCCAGGCTTACCGCCACCAGGAACATCTCCAGCGGATCCACTCCCCGCACCCAGCCGAGAGCAAACACCAACCCACAGATGGCCAATGATGCCCAGCCCAGGAGCTTCCCTAATTGATCCAACCGACGCTGGAGCGGGGTGGGCTCCTCATAAACCGACTGCAACATGGCGGCGATCATTCCGATTTGAGTGTTCATACCCGTGCTGACCACGACGCCTCTGCCGCGACCATAGGCCACCAGTGTGCCGGAGAAAGCCGTGTTGCGTCGGTCGCCGAGCACTTCATCCTGGGTAAGAACGACCCGGGCGTCTTTCTGAACCGGAACGGACTCACCAGTCAGAGCAGCTTCTTCGATCTTAAGATTGACGGTTTCCACCAAGCGCAGGTCAGCCGGGACATAGTTGCCAACCCCAAGCAAAACCACATCCCCAGGGACTAAATCACGTGCGGGTACTGCCTGGCGATGCGCATCACGAATCACATGCGCTTCAGGCGCCGCTAGACGTTGTAACGCGGCCAGGGCTTCCTCAGCCCGGTGCTCCTGAATCACGCCCAGCAAGGCGTTGAGCAACACGATGGCCATGATGGCGCCGGCTTCGATGTAGTCACCCAGTAAGGCCGACACGATTGAGGCCACAATCAGGACGATAACAATGAAATTATTGAACTGCTCTAGGATCATCCGCCACAATGTGGGTCGTGGCGGTTCAACCAGTTCATTCGGCCCATATTCGACAACTCGACGGGCGACCTGTTCCGTGGTCAACCCACGAGTGGGGGAAGTCTGTAGTGCCCGGACGACCTTAGAGGCCTCCAACGTATGCCAGACCTCACCGCCATTGGCAACATCCTGTACAACGCTGGCGGAAGATTCCTGTTGCTCATCCATTACCTATCAAGCTATCTCCATCATGAAAAGTCTGGGGGTCATAACCCCAGCGTGAGGATTATAGCATGCTGGGTTATGTCTCTATCTGACAACTACTTCCCAGGTGACAGACAGGTTAACCAAATAGGCTGGCTGCCACCCGTATTCACCCATCAATATTATGCTTCTACAACTTCGAATTCTTTGGTGACCAATAGATCCGCCAATGGTCTAAGGGATTGCACCACCTCATGTTCTCTTTGCAACACCTGCAACCTGAATTTATTTTGAGGTTCCTTCCCCCGAAGGACCTGAGCCTTTTTCGTCTCGCGGTATGTTAAGTCGATAAATATCTTCAAATCCGCATCCGCTTTTAAGGGATACAATCCTTCCACGATAAGATATTGGATCCCCTCAAAATTGGTAATTAATTTGTCTTCCTGATCGGTCAGCAAATCAATACAGGGCAAAATCGCTTCTTTGCTTTCTCTAAACTCAGCTATATTGCGGTTGATGAGATCCCAATCATATTCTGACAAGCCGATGCTTTCTACGCCGTGTTTCTTCCTCCACTCCGTTCTTTCCCTGGGAGAAACCTTATAATAATTATCGATGTGGAGGATCTTGGCTAGTTCTCCCTCGCCTTTCAGCTTACGGCTTATCACATGAGCTATTTCAGACTTTCCGGCTCCCGATTCACCTCCAATGGCGATCACCATCTTTTCTGACTTGATTTCACTAAGTCGGTTAACTACCTGTTCACCAGCCTTAATGTGCTTCTCAGTAATTAATAGAATATCTCCTAGCATTCTAATTTCTCTCCTTTTTCCAGTTCAAAGGTTACCCACTCTAGATTACCAACGGCTACTTGACGATCACCCACAAGAATTTCTATTCTGCTCTTGGATGGACTGTCAACCTTCACTTTAACCTTCTCCGGAGTCAGTGCGAAGTAATACCCATCTCCTTTGAACTGAAAATTGAAGCTCATTTGGCGCCATGTTTCCGGCAGACAAGGGGCGATTCTTACCCGGTCACCGTCAAGCTTTAAACCAGCGTAAGCCCTCAAGGTCAATCGCGCTGTCCCAGCCATGACACCTGTGTGTATGCCCTCTTTTGTCGTGCCACCTTGAATATCCTCATAATCGCTTCTCAGCGCTTTCAGATACAATTGCCAACTGAGTTTCCGGTCACCAATTAAACTCGCCAGGTAGGAGTGAACCAGACTGCTCAGGGTAGATCCGTGGGAAGTCCTGTTCAAGTAATAGTTGAAATTTCTCGACAACAGACTATCTTTGGTGGAGCAGCCAACTCCGTTCAGGATCGCGGTCACTTCATCCGAATCCAGATTATAAAAAGTCATCAAAGCATCTGCTTGTTTACTAACCTTATACTCATCCGGTGATTTTCCTTCGGCCTTCAGAATTCGATCCATTCTGCTGATATCACCGTATTTGCTTCTGAAACCATCCCAGTCCAGTTCCTCCAATTCAAAATAGCCGTCATATTGCTCTAGGATACCTTCATCGGAAATTGGAATGTGTATTCTCTCGATGATGTTCCTCCATCGCTCTAGCTCTTCTTCAGTAAGATCGATTTTTTTCAACAGCTTATGTCTGACTTTCTCTTTCATCGAATCAAAGATCTCCAAAGCCTTTTTAAACACCCATACGACCAATATATTCGTGTAGCTGTTGTCCTTCAACCCGCCAATATCTGAACCGGGGTGCTTCTCATGATATTCATCCGGTCCCATTACCTTATCGATTTCGTACCGGCTCGTCTTCTGGTTGTATCTCGCTTTACTGGCCCAAAAGCGAGAAATTTCCAGGAACATCTCTGCACCATACTTCTCCATAAAGTCAGTATCACCAGAAATCCAGCAATACTGCCAGATGTTGAGTGCAATAGCCAGAGACACGTGTCTCTGAAGCGAACTGTGATCAGGTCCCCATTCTCCGGATATCGGATTTAAGTGGACCACCTGAGTTTCTTCCCTGCCATCGCTGCCACTCTGCCAGGGGTACATCGCTCCCTGGTAGCCATGCTCTTTTGCGTATGCTCTGGCCTGTTCCAGCCTCCGATATCGGTAAAGCAGAACTGATTTGGCAACATCCGGGAAATGCAATTCATAGAGTGGCAAGATGTACAGTTCATCCCAGAAAATATGCCCGCGATACGCTTCTCCATGTAACCCTCGGGCGGGAATTCCGGCATCTATACTAACGTTGTGTGGAGAAGCTGAAATCATTGAATGGTATAGATTCAATCTGAGCAGTTTCTGCGCTAACCGGTCTCCCTCGATTTGTATATCAACTCGCCTCCAGATATCTGCCCAGGCGGCGGCACTGGCCTGTCGTACTTCATTAAAACCACCGATGTTTTGCAGCGCATCCTTGGCTGCTTCCAGTGGATGTTCAACGCCCCTGTCCTTGGAAGTGTAGACTGTCACAATTTTTTCTACACAGATGGGACGTCCTTTCTGGGCTTCCACCATAAAAGTTGAATAGACAGCCCCATCCAGCTTTCTGATGCTAATCCTTGGATCGATACGCTGACCATCGATGAAAACAAGAACTTTGGCTGCCTCCGCGATCCGAATCCTGGATTGATTGGTTTGCAGCATGAGGTAACTGATATCATCCTGCCCCCCTTCAAGAATCGGTTCCAGATGTTTTAAATTTAGCTGGTGATACCGTTCAACGCCGGCGTTAATGATTGCTCCGTTTAAGCCTGATCGAATAGAAATTGGCTCCGAGTAGTTCAACGGGGTGATGCTGTATTTCAGCGCGACAAGATGGGATTGTGCCATGCTGGCCAACCGGCTGGATTCAATGAGCGTTTCCCTCCCAGCCTGATCTCTGACTACTACTTTCCTGTAAAGGACGCCATCACGAAAATCCAGCCGTCTGATGAAATTAATAACCTCCGTTTCGTTCAGATCAAACCAATCACCGTCGTTCAGCTTGAAGGATATTGGCAGCCAGTTGGGACAATTCACAAAATCTTCATTGATAATGCTTCGTCCGGCTACCTCCGATTCCAGGCGATTGTAGACGCCGGCGATGTAGGTCCCTGGATAGTTCGTATTACTCGCGTCGGATTCCTCCAGGGCTCCCCGGGTTCCTAAATATCCATTCCCCACAGTGCAAAGAGATTCTCGGGTGCCTTCTTTTTCTTTTACGTAATCATAATAACTGAGGGTCCACTTGTCTTCATCCAGTCCTTTCGAGAACCACTCTTCTACATCCTTGAACCCGATTTCACCCAGATCCTTTACAACGATATCGGCACCGTTAAGCTTCAATTCCAGTTCGTTATTACCCCGGGCAACACCCAGAACCAAACCGAAGTTTCCGTTCAATCCCGCTTGTACCCCAGAGACGGCATCCTCCACGATGACCGCCAGGTCATAATGTGCGCCAAGATTATCGCAGGCGGTAGTGAAGATATCAGGTTCCGGCTTTCCCTTTAAATTTAGTTCGGTAGAAACAATGCCATCTACTCGTGTACCAAAAAGATCCATCAGTCCGACTGCTTCCAGGATTGCTTTAGCATTCTTGCTGGATGAGGCCACTCCAACTTTAACGTTTCTTTCCCGCAGATCCCTGATGAAATCCACGGTAGTCGTAAATACTTCCACGTCTCCACGGGCGATTATTTCGTTGAATAGCTTATTCTTACGGTTGCCTAATCCACAGACCGTCCCCTGTTCCGGTGCATCAGTCGGGTCACCATAGGGAAGGTCAATACCCCGCGATTCCAAAAAGGAAGCTACTCCCTTATATCGCGGTTTTCCATCCACATAGGGTAAATAGTCTTCGGTGTGGGTGAATTCACGGAAAGTTTCGCCGGTCGTCTGTGCATGTGCCTGGAGGAATTCGTCAAACATCTGCTTCCATGCGGTACTATGAACCGACGCCGTTTGAGTAATCACGCCGTCCAGATCGAAGATAACCGCGTCAAAGTTGGCTTTTGACATAAAGAATCCTCGTTTCCTAATCCTCACTTAGGTCAATTGGTTGAAGCACCCAATTTACACGCATTGGAGACATCAAACATCTCCATTCTCTATCCCTTGGCGCGGCTCTAAATACAGGGTGTGGGGATCATCAGGGTAATAATGGTAAACAGACCGATCGGAGAAATCCCTGATAACCTGTACATTTAGCTCAGGATTGATCCCCCAGGCGACCAGCACGTCGTTCGGCGAAAAGGGTGAGGCAAGCATGAGCAATGTACCGTACCTATGCCAGCTATCAGAGTAAACCAACACCAAAGCATTCTTGAGATCTGCCTGCTGGAGCGGTACCAGATGCGTCCGCGTGATCCCGTATAGCCCCTGCATTTCCCCGACGCGTACTGGGAGGTAGAAAATACAGTTGAGGCTGATTAGGAGTGTGATGAACGCAGTCATGGCCAGCCGACGGGGTCTCACCATGCGCGATGACTCCCCCAACCAACCACCCAGCCATGCAACACCAGCCGCGCTGGCAACCGCCAAGGCAGGAAGAGCCTCATAATAGTAACGAGGTCCGAAGAGCCAGGAGCCGATCCAATAGGCCGCGTAAACGATTACCATACATGGAAAGGTTGAGACCATCAGCCAACCATCTCTTCGTCGCCGAAGCGCAAAGATGCCGAAGGGCAGAAACAACCACGAGAGGAAGGGCCAGCCAAAAAGGTCATGCATTCCCGCACGCAGGCTGAACCGAGTGTTGCTGTAGGCCAAACGCAGGTTATGCCCAGACTCGGTCACTCCCACCCCCGGTCCGAAGCCCAACATGTCGTACTCCCACCACAAGGTGTAGGGGTTTAAGAAGGGATCACCGGTTAAAGCCGCCTGCCACAGAGGTAATAGTGCCATTACAGCCAGGGCTAGCCCACCCAACGACAGCAAGCGACGACGGGCGGCACCGTCCCCCCGTATGAGCAGAACCAGACCATGAACGGCAAAAGGGACAACCACACCGAGAGCAGTCAAAGGGCGGGTGAGGGTCAGAAGGCCGAGCGTCAGCCCAGCCACCGACACCAGCAGCCAAGTTGGGACCCGAGCAGGATCAGAAACTCGCCTCGCCTCGGGAAAGAGATCAAGCCAGGATAGCGAGAAAGCTGCCGCCAGGGTCAAGCTCAGGTTGTGGGACATCATCGTCCCCGAGAGCATCAGAAACATTGGGGAAGTCGCAGTCAGCAATGCAGCTAACAGGCCCACCCCGCGCCCGGCGATCTTGTCTCCCAGGCGATAGACCAGCCAGACCGCCACGCCCCCCAGCAACGGACTGACAAGCCAGGGGATACCTGCCTGCACACCGAGCGATAGCGTCGCTGGCCATCCTGGTGGGTACTTACCGAATCGGCGACCCTCATGGTCGACCACGAAAGGTACCAAGAAAGAGCGTGAGTGGTCTGGCGAGGGGAGGTAGATCTGCCCCTCCGCCATCACCTCGGCTTGCCACAAGTTGGCGAATTCATCCTCTATGTGCGGGATCCGCTCAAAAACGCGATCCGCCACTCCGGCAGAAACCAAAGCAGCTAAGATGGCCAACGCGATGGCCAATCCATCCGCGTAGCGAGGTTTCACGACCCCTCCGGTCTTCGGTCAGCCCCAACAACCCGTAAAGCCTCCAACGCCGCCTCGTGCAGCCAGCCATTAGAAGCCAGGACACCGAGATTGTCAGTTAGCTGCCGTCCACGACTGAAATCTAAATTACGCCCAGCCAGATCGCTAACCCTCCCGCCAGCCTCTTCGACGATTACCGAGCCGGCTGCCTGATCCCAGATTTTCTCGACGTAATCCGGTTTCTGCAGGGAAATTAGGCGGAACAGCAAGTCGCCATCACCAACAGCCAAGACGGCATACTTGGCTGCGCTGTCCATCAGGACAGGGGGGTGACGGCTACCAAGCGCGGCAACCAACTGGTCGATCTTGGAGACGTTCGTGTGCTCAGCCGCAAACGAGCGGAGCAACCGCGCCTGCTTCGGGTCCGGTTGCCCTGAGACCTGTATTTTAATTGGCCTACCTCCATCCATGCCGGTCACCCAGGCGCCCTGGCCTCGTACCGCGATCACTACGCTTCCGACCCCACCAACTTCAGGTCGTAGGTTCATATTCAGGTTGGGGCATCCCATCGCGCCAAGTACGACCTGGCCCTCTTCAATCAACGCCAGCGCCACGAC
>JAUVOZ010000116.1 GCA_030598885.1 Anaerolineae bacterium
CCAGTGATCGTGTTTTTTTTTATTATTCTGGCCCCAACAAAAAAACCCCCCGTCGGGTTGTGGGGTGGGTTTTTGGGGGGGGGGGGGGGCCCCCCCCCCACCCCCACATATGACAGTCCTCATCTCGCAGTTGACCTTTTTTTAGTTGGCTAATTAGACAATTGTCATTTCATCTGTAGCGCCCCAGGCGTCTTCCCTGAGGTAGGTCGAGGAGAGCATATGCACTCAATTTATGCCGATTACTTAGATCGACTCGACGAACTCCATAAGGAAATTATCCGTGCAATTGATGGGCTACCACAGGAAGCTTTGGATTGGGTACCAGGGTTCAACATGAATTCGCTCTGTGTTCTTATTGTCCATCTGACTGGAGCGGAACGCTATTGGCTTGGGAACGTTGTTGGAAAAGATCTATCCGACCGTGATCGTGATAGTGAATTTCTTGCCCGGGAGTTGGATGAGATCACACTGAAAGAACGGCTTTCAGACTCAATGGCCTATGCTCGTGACCTATTGGCGACCTTGACCCTGGAAGATTTGGACTCGAATCGTACCTCACCCCGGGATGGGCGAACATTCACCGTCGCCTGGTCCATTTTTCACGCGTTGGAACATACTGCGATTCACGTCGGACACAGTCAGATGGTACGTCAATTATGGGAGCAGAGGGGGAACAATTAGCCATATAATATCTTGACCCTTAACCTATGACCACTATTGAACTGCCACCACCTACCATAACCTTGAGCAAAGCCGACGCCCGTCGCTTCTTGTTGGCCCACCAGCGTCTGTGGCCGCCACAGCGGTTGAGGGGTAAAGATGGGATCATGGAGTTTGTCCGTCATGTAGGTTGCATCCAGTTTGACCCGATTAATGTCGTCGGTCGTAATCCCGACCTGGTGCTGCAATCGCGTGTGGTGAAGTATCGTCCCTGCTTGCTGGAAGAACTCCTGTACACCGATCGTCAGTTGTTGGACGGCTGGGATAAGGTGTCGTCGATTCACCAGGCTGCGGACTGGCCGTATTTCAAACGCCACCGAGCTTACATGCGTGAGAGACATGGTGATCCCTCCAAGGTCCATGTGAAAATCGCGCCAGCCATTATAGATGCCATTCGCCAGCGCGGGCCGCTTTCTTCGATCGACCTGAAACGCGGGGATAGAGTTGATTGGTCATGGGGACAACTGTCCCAGCCTGCCCGAGCCTCGCTTGAGATCCTATATGCTATGGGGGATCTATTGGTACACCATAGGGTCGGCTCCCGGCGGTTTTTTGATTTGACCGAACGACTGCTCCCGGAGGATATGATCTCTGCACCTGATCCTAACCAAACGGTTGAAGAGTATCAAAACTGGCATGTGATGCGTCGGGTGGGAGGGCTGGGACTTGCCAACCCTAGCGCCGCGCAGTATTGGGGAGCGATCCTTGGTGTAAAGAATCAAGTAAGGCGCACCGTTTTAGTCCGCCTGGTAGAGCGGGGTGAATTGACGGCCGTGGCGGTTGAAGAAGTGCCCAAACGAACCTTCTTTATCCGAACCGCTGACCTGCCTACATTAGAGGTAGTGAGGACCAGGAGATCACCCAAGGCGCGTGCAGCCTTCATCGCCGCGTTGGACAACTTTGTCTGGGACCGCAACATGCTGCGTTGGATTTTTAATTTTGATTACGCATGGGAAGTCTATAAGCCGGTAGCCAAGCGCAAGTATGGATATTACGTGCTTCCGGTGATTTACGGCGACCGTTTCGTGGCCAGGGTCGATCCTGCTTACGACAGGAAGCGGCGTATATTGACCCTCAATAACTGGTGGTGGGAAGAGGGTGTTCAACTTAATGATGCCATATTAGAGGCGCTGGTCGCTTGCCTTCAGGGTTTCATGCGATATTTAAACGCTGAACGGGTTCGCCTGGGGAGAAAGATCACTGGTTCCGAAAGCATGGGATGGGTGAGAAGTTTGAATATCGATTAAAATTTTCCTATATTAAATACAAGACAATACAAAACTGGAGAATGGAACCTATGTTTTTAGAATCCGCTCAATATTACGATGTCATTTATTCCTTCAAAGACTATCAAGCAGAAGTCCAACAGCTGGTTGCCATCATCAACGAGCACCACCTTTCTGAAGTTAAGAGCTTATTAGATGTTGCATGTGGTACAGGTAAGCATATTCAGTATCTAAAGGATCATTATGAGGTTGAAGGGTTGGATCTTTCCCAAGAGTTGCTCGATTTCGCCCGTCAGTGTAATCCTGGAATCTCCTACTATCATGCAGACATGGTGGAGTTTGATCTTGGGCGTGCGTTTGAGGTTGTGACCTGCCTTTTCAGTTCAATTGGTTATGTCAAGACCCATGAAAATCTCAGTCGGGCGTTAACCTGTATGGCCCGTCACCTTTTGCCTGGAGGCCTTCTCATCATCGAGCCTTGGTTTACACCCGATACATGGAATCCTGGTACGGTCCATGCGCATTTCATTGATGAGCCAGATTTAAAAATCGCACGGGTCAACACAAGTTTTACTGAAGGAAGATTGTCTTGTTTTGATTTCCACTATCTGATTGGGACTCCAGAAGGGACGAAGCACTTTGTTGAACGTCACGAGCTTGGGTTATTTACGACAGAAGAGACGAGCGCTGTTTTGGTTGATCTTGGGCTTAAGGTTACCTTTGACGCGGAGGGGTTGACCGGTCGAGGGTTGCTCATTGGACGAAAACCAGTGTAGGTTGTTGGTGGTGCAGCGGTAATAATGTAAGTTAAAGATAATCAGTGAGACCAAGTGATGGATGGAGGGATTACCATTCGAGCACCAATGTTAACCTTTTTCTGCGAACTCGAAGCGGATGCATTGCAGGCTTTGTTCGCCGATTCGTCTGTCATTAAGGACCTGGTTGCGCTTGAAGCCAGTGTCAGCCTGGGCATCCTGGACCTCACGTCTGAGCGTGCGGGAGTAGTACATAGTTTGAACGAAGCCGGAATTCCAGTCATAGCCTGGCAGCTTTTACCCATGGAGCAGGGATACTGGTTCAACGTAAGCAATGCAGCACAAGCCTCAGCTCGTTATGGAGCTTTTAAAGGTTGGTCGGCGGAGTATGGGTTGCAATGGGACGGTATCGGGGTGGACATTGAATTGGACATTCGGGACCTGCGGCAGATCATGGATGATAAGCTGCGTCTACTTCGCTCTCTGCTACGTCGGTTGTTCAATACGGAGAGGGTGCGCACTGCACAGGCAGCGTACAATGCCTTGCTGACCGAGATGCGGGTGGATGGTTACCGCGTCGACAGCTATCATCTTCCGCTGATCATTGACGAACGGAAAGCTGGTTCTACATTGCTCCAGCGGGTTGCAGGTCTGGTAGAGCTACGAGCAGATCGGGAAGTCCTGATGTTGTATACCAGCATTCTTCGCCCGCGAGGTCCCGGCGTCCTTTGGAGCTATGGCCGAGACGCGCATTCGATAGGGGTGGGCATCACCGGCGGCGGCGTGCAGGTGGCAGGTATCGGGGATGTGCCTCCATTAAATTGGGATGAGTTCTCTCGTGATTTACGTTTAGCCTACTGCCTTACCAACGACATACACGTCTTCAGCCTGGAAGGATGCGTACAACAGGGCTTTCTGAAACAACTTAACGGGTTTGATTGGGATCAACCAGTTACTCCACCATGTGGAAGTGCTAGGCAAATCGAGATATTCCGTATGGGGTTGCGGGCGATCCTATGGGCCAGTGCTCATCCGTTGGTAGTGTTGGCTGGATTAGTTGGCCTTGTGTGGCTTCTATCCCGTCTGTGTCCGGGTGAAAGGTAATCCTCTGGTGCTCTCATTTTCGTAGGTCAGCTCTAAGGATCCCCGCACTATGATGCTTAAGCTCATTTTAGAATCCGAGCAGCTTTGCGAGGAGGTTTTGAGTCGATGAATCGAACTGATCGCCTCACCTTTGCGGGAAAAACAAAACCCTATGTCATGGCGCATCGCGGCAATAGGGTGGCTTGCCCGGAGAATACTTTAGCGGCTTTCCGCCGAGCGATCGACGATGGCGCAGACATCCTCGAGACCGACCTGCACCAATCGGCTGATGGTGTGTTCGTCTGCATCCACGATGCGACCGTAGATCGGACGACGAACGGCAATGGTGCGGTGGCGGAGATGACTTTGGCCGAATTAAAAACCCTAAGCGCAGACTATGGTCGTTCGGATTTCGAAGGTGAGCAGATTCCCTCGCTCGACGAGCTTGCTGAACTTCTGCCTTCTGATGTGGCATTAGCGCTCGAATTGAAATCCGATTGCTTTTTGAGTGCTGGCGTTTGTCGTCAGTTAATTGCCGAATTGGATCAGGCTGGTGTGCGCGACCGCACGGTGGTGTTGTCCTTTAGCCTGGACCGCATTCGGGCGGTGCAGGCTGTCGCTTCGGATATCCCGATCGGCTGGATCACACTCACCAGACCGTGGCCGGTCACCGGCGTTCAGTTTTTGGGACCACTCTGGCCGCTGATCCTGCTCAACCCCTTATATGTTCAATGGGCACATTGGTGTGGTCAGATGGTTGGTCCGCTCGATCCGACGCCCGACTCAAGGTTGTGGCTCTATCGTTGGTTGGGATGTGATGTAGTGTTGAGCGACGATCCTGGAGCGACAGTTATGGCATTGGGGCGGCATGGATCGTAAATGTGCCACGTGCAGTGCACTTGTTTGAACGAACCGTCTACTTCAGTGCTTCTATCGATTCTGTACATTCTTGGTTTTCACCTTTGAGCAAAATCAATCCGCATGAAACTCTAGGAAAGAAAGGAGAACGACGATGGCATTTACGTTACAGATAGGTGAAAAAGCTCCGGATTTCGAGTTGCCTGCAACGGATGGTAAGAACTACCGCCTATCCGATTTTGATGATGCACCGGTTCTGGTAATCTTCTTTACCTGCAACCATTGTCCCTATGTCATTGGATCAGATGAGGTGACCCGCCAGACAGCCGAGCAGTTTATCCACCAAGGGGTCAAATTCGTGGGTATCAATTCCAACAGTTCGAACACTTACCCGGAAGATAGCTTCGAACATATGGTAGAACGCATACGAACCCACCAGTTTCCTTGGCTGTATCTGCGCGACAAATCGCAAGAGGTGGCGTTGGACTATGGTGCATTAAGGACGCCGCACTTTTACCTATTCGACAAAGATCGAAAACTCGTCTACACCGGTCGGGGTGTGGATAATCCCATCGAAACAAGCAAGATGACGGTCAATGATCTAGAAAGAGCATTGCGGGAACACCTAGCTGGCGAGTCCCTGAGCATACCGTATACCAATCCAATTGGTTGCAACGTCAAGTGGGATGGCAAGGACGCACATTGGATGCCGCCTGAAGCGTGCGATTTGGTGTTGTAGTTTATCCTGATAGCGACTGAAGGACCGCAAGAGAGCCAGGCAAGCGAGACTTCTTATCTTCAAAGGAACCGATAGATGTCTACGACCTCCGAGGTCTATCAGACCTCGGAGGTCTGCCTACTTGACCATTTGGTTGTTTCTACCCACACTTTATAGAGGAGATCTAAACACGAATTGAAGAACGAGGTCTGGTTGGTATTGTTGATCGGGAGGAGTTACATACACTCTTGCGGGAGACGGGTTCCAAAGTCATGTTTGAGTTTTGAGATTATCAATTTACCGAGTTCCGCGAGAGTAATCCACTCTTAGTCTTAGAAGCTGTGAAGCGGGATTGAATTGAAGTATGATATTTGAGCTTGCTATCAATAGAAAACGGTATCAGAAAAAAACATATGACGGGTAAGGGCTTTGTTTACGTCCCACATTATCAGCCAGTAGAAGTTTAGCTATTAGTAGTTGAACCCCATCGAGGAGAAAAAAATGAGACTCTCACCACCAAGAAAAATAAATTGGTCGATCGCAGTGTTGTTTGGGTTGATTGGGATACTTCTCCATCAAGGCATTATCCCCGTGGAGACTTTTCCTGAATTGGACTTCTGGCTGATGACTATCGCATTCCTCATCCTTGCCATTGCTACTCTCTTAAAGGGCTTGTAGGTAGCAGTTAAAAACGGGGGAGATGGTAGCTAAAGGACGTGAATCGATAAAGCACATTGCGAGTGGCAATATAAGCATCTTATCGGCTCTTTCCTTTATATTCCATGTTCGGCATCTTGATCGGAGGCGGTCCTGTGAGATCGGTCGAGAGTGGGAAGACGTTGTTTAATTACTGACCAAGGCCTATAGGAAAACTTATCATAGGAGTACCCGATGTCCGTCGATAGTTTCAAATATTTGCCACGTCTGATATCGGATTATTATCTGATGACGGAGCATCAACCCGTACTACCTATCCCCTGGACGCAGCGACCCAGCTCGTTGTCTGAATGTAAGTTTGGACTGATAACGTCAGGTGGTCTGTATCACAAGGGTGTTGATCCGCCATTTGGCATTGTCCGGGAGAAGCAGGAACCTACGTGGGGCGATCCAACCTATCGAGCGCTGTCTGCTGATATCCAGCAGGAAGATGTTGGTGTTAGCCATCTACACATCAATACCCGGGATGTAC
>JAUVOZ010000205.1 GCA_030598885.1 Anaerolineae bacterium
GCGCCTGGACGACACGGGCTACACCCTCAACGGACTAGGTGACCCTGATGCCGAGTTACCTGATCGCCTCTATCCCCCCCAGGCATTACCTTCCATGGTCTCGTCCTGTGATTTTGTAGTAGTTACTGTGCCCCTCACCCCTCAAACGCGGGGTATGGTTGACGAGCGCGTTTTTGAGGGGATGAAGCCAACAGCTTACCTAATCGACGTCTCGCGCGGCAGCGTGGTCGATCACGGTGCGCTGGTCGAGGCGTTGAGCGAGAAACGCTTAGCGGGGGCGGCGTTGGATGTCTATCCGATCGAGCCGCTACCGGAGAGCAGCCCTTTGTGGGATATGCCAAATGTGATCCTTTCACCGCATGTGGCCGGAGCATCGGAGCATTACTACGAACGGGCGGCGGAGTTATTTGCGGAAAACCTGCATCGTTATCATGCCGGGCGACCGTTGCTAAATCTATATGATCCGGATCGGGACTATTGAGATGAAAGGAGATGGCGTGATTCGAGGTGTTATTTTCGACCTAGGGTCGACTCTAATCCGATTTAATGGCGACTGGCCGGAGATGCTCCAGGAAAGCAGTCAGGGCCTGACTGAAGTATTAGAACAGGAAGGCTTTAGTCTGGACAGCCGGTCCTTTATTGAAGTCTTCACCAGTGAGATGACAGAAGGTTTTCGGGCGCGCGAAAAGGACTGGATCGAAAGAACGACCTCCTCCCTGCTGCGAAAAGTGATGTCTCATTTTGGTTATGAGCAGGTTTCGGACGAAACCGTTGACCGCGCCCTGGTTCGATTTTACGCGGTTAGCGAGGGTCGCTGGGAACCCATGGATGGTGTATACGGCGTGCTTGACGAACTCCGTGAATCCGGCCTGCGTCTGGGTTTGATATCCAACGCTGGGGATGAGAATAACGTGCAGCGATTGATCGATAGTGCAAGATTACGTTCCTATTTCGATCCAATTTTGATCTCAGCCGCGGAGGGGATTCGCAAGCCCAACCCTCGGTTGTTTGAGACAGTGCTCGAGGCCTGGGCCATGCCTGCCCACCAGGTTGTTATGATAGGAGACTCGTTGGCGGCGGACATCCTTGGAGCACAGCATACTGGTTTACACCAGATTTGGCTTACGGCCCAAGCGGATACACCCTCCAATCGCGCCCATGCTGATGTCATTGTGCCCGAGGCTATTGCCGAGGACATCACCGATGTACCCGCTCAAGTGCGACGTCTGGCAGAGATGGCGTCGGGAGGCTGACCGTGCTCGACTTTGAACCAGTCAGCGAACACATCTTGCGCCTCGAATTGCCTTTCCGAATCTTCGGATCGATCAACGTTCCAGTTGCAGTGTGGTTGATTAGGGTTGGGGAAGATTGGATCTTAATTGACACTGGTCCTCCAGAGACCGCTGACCAATTGGTCTCGGCGATCGTCCGGACGACTGGGGGGCAAGGACCCAAACGGGCAATGCTGACCCACGCCCATTATGACCATGGCGGCGGGTTGGATGCGGTGCGTATTGCTTGGAACACAGCCATCCTTTGTCACCACGACGAAGTACCCTTTGTCACTGGTGAGAGGGGTTACCACCACTTGAAGCCGCGGAGCCTGGCGTTCTGGTTCGGTCGTTTCTTCCTCAGGCAAACCAAGTGGGGATTGCCAGTGGCGCGTGACCTAGAGCGGGGTCAGGCGGCTGATGGTATGGCCGTGATTCATTTGCCCGGCCACACCCCAGGTCAGATTGGGTTCCTCCACCCAGAGGATCGGGCGATGATCTGTGGGGATGCGGTGATGAACCTGAACGGACGGCTTGCGCCACCCTGGGCAATTGCCACCCCGGATCCCGATATGGCTCAGGCTTCGATGTTTCGCCTTGGTGAACTTGATTTTAAACACCTGCTTCCATCCCATGGCCCACCTATACTAGGTCGCGGGCGGGAGGCGATGATCGACTTCCTCGGAGGCCGCGATCTGGAAGAAATCCCCACCAAATGGTAAGCGTTTGATTACGAGCGCTGATTCCCCGTGCTTGTCGAAACTCGACAGTTACAAATAGGTCTACCAAGATCCAACTCATAAAATGCTATGTTTAGCATTCAATTCAGGCTATGAGTGGTTTTGTGTCGATTGAACATGATATTATTGTTAACTAAATAATTTAATCCCAAATCCCACGGGTCTGGAATGAATGAGGATTTAAGCACCATTCGCTTGCGCCGAATTGCCTGCGCTTTATTTGGATTGGTCGTGATTGGTTTCGTCGGTGGCTGCAATCTCCCAAGCGTAACAAAACAGGTCACGGCTAGTCCAGAGCCAATCTTGTCGCCAGCTCCAATTTCGGGTTCAATCATCGGCTTAGTGTGGCATGACTTGTGCTCGAACATCGACCAGGGTGGCGCGCCACCGCCAGGTTGCATTGTTGCCGCTGATGCAAGTGGATTTGTAGCTAATGGGGTTCTGGAAACAGATGAATCGGGCATACAGGGTGTGCAACTTTCACTCGGTCAAGGATTTTGTCCTTCGGATGGTTTGGCGACAACTACAACCGAACCTAATGGGAGCTTCACTTTTTCGGATTTAGACTCCGGAGTGTACTGCGTCTCAGCTGATGCCTCGAGCCACCAACCTGGGGTATGGACCTACCCCGTAACGGAAGGCATAACGGGAGATGTATCGATTGTCGTTACTCTGGGCTCTGGTGAGTTAAAAGATGGTGTGAACTTCGGCTGGGATTACCTGCTCTTGCCCCCTACGGCAAC
>JAUVOZ010000103.1 GCA_030598885.1 Anaerolineae bacterium
ACTACTTCATCACCATCGATCCCAAAACCGACCTCACCGCCGTCGTACGTCCACGCGATCTTCCATTGCTCACCCCGGTGGAGACCACTCAAGGTTCACGCCACGTATGGACCACTTTCAGCGCCGACCAGATCGACCTGAACTTCACCAATCCCGAAGTTATGCTCGAAATTCTCGACCTGCTTCTCTTCTATGTGCGCCAGGGCGCCCAGTTCATCCGTCTGGACGCTATCGCTTTCCTGTGGAAGACGATCGGTACTTCCTGCATCCATCTTCCCCAAGCCCACCGTGTCGTAAAACTTATGCGCATTGTGCTCGATGCCGTCGCACCGTGGGTTTACCTGATCACGGAGACCAACGTGCCGCATGAGGAAAACCTTTCCTACCTGGGCGATGGAAGTGACGAGGCTCATCTGATCTATCAATTCGCCCTACCACCTCTCGTGCTCCATACTTTGCACACCGGCGATGCATCACGCCTTACTGCCTGGGCCTCAGATCTAAACCTCCCTTCAGACCAGGTTACCTTCTTCAACTTTTTGGCTTCGCATGATGGCATAGGCCTTAGGCCGGCGGATGATATACTCACAGATCAAGAAATCGAGGCCTTGGTAGCCGGAACCAACGCCCGAGATGGCGGGGTCTCCCATCGCCGGGTTGGCAAGAGCAAGCGTCTACCTTACGAACTCAACATCACCTACTTCGACGCGTTGTCCGAACCTGGTGAGGAGCAGACCGACATCGAACGCTGGATCAATCGCTTCTTAGCCTCACAATCGATTATGCTCACCCTAGCTGGGGTTCCGGGCATCTACTTCCACAGCCTATTTGGCTCCCGAAACGACATTGCCGCCGTACAGCGAACTGGTAAATTGCGTTCAATCAATCGCACTAAACTGGAGTTGGAAGAACTGGAGACCAAGTTGGGGCAACCGGATTCGCGCCAAGCCCGTGTTTTTACCGGATTCACTCACTTATTGAGAATCCGTCGCAACCAACCTGCTTTCAATCCCACCGGCGGCCAGCAGGTCCTTGATTTAGGCCCCTCGGTTTTCGCCTTACTACGGAGCGCACCAAATGGTGGACAGCGGGTGCTTTGTCTGCACGAAGTTGCTGGCCGAAGCGTTCGTCTGACAGTCAGCTTAGAGGAGGCTCCTCAGGCTGAACCGCGCGACTTACTCTCAGACAAACCGGTCACACTCGACGCGTGCCACCTGTCACCCTACCAGGTTCGCTGGATCCAACTTGATTGAGTGGGGATATTGGGATAATGAGGATAGGTCTGATTCACTACAGTGGTCCACCAATAATCGGCGGCGTTGAACAGACTCTTTACCACCATGCTAAGGTTCTGGCTGATCTTGGCCACCGACCTCAACTATTGGTAGGAGAAGGTCAGAGTTTCGACCCCCGCGTGCCCGTGACCGTTATCCCCACCTTATATTCTATGCACCCTGAAGTTTTAGCCGTCAAAGCTGCGCTTGACTCGGGTCAGACCGAGGATCGGTTCGACGACCTTCGCCGTTCCCTCCTGGAACGCCTCAGAGAAGCCATAGCTGAAGTCGATGTTGTAGTTGTCCACAACGCCCTTACCCTACATAAAAACCTTGCCCTAACCGCCGCCCTATGGGACCTGGTTCAAACAGATCTATCAGTGCCCATTATCGGTTGGCATCACGACTTCGCCTGGGATCGTTCACAGTATCGGGCTGAGTTGCACGAACGCTTCCCCTGGCAGCTTCTGCGCCAACCCTGGCCGAACGTGGTAAATGTGGTAGTTTCTCAGGCACAACGCGATCGGTTGGCTGACCTTTACGACGCATCACCCGAGTCGATACACGTGATACCACCGGGAATTGACTTGGCAATCTCCGGTAACTGGACCGACATGACTAAAATGGTGGTGGCGGAATTAGGATTACTTCAGGCCGACGCGATATTGCTGCTGCCGGCGCGTATCACTCCTCGCAAGAACATCGAGTTCGCCATGCGGATCTTAGCCGAATTGCGGGACCTGAGCCGTCAGGATATCCGCTTGGTAGTAACCGGACCACCCGGTCCTCACAACCCTGCCAATGCAGCTTACCTCCAGTCGCTGCTGTCGTTACGAAAAAAACTCGGTCTTGAACGAGCAGCCTACTTTCTGCACCAGCTCAATAAAGCAGACCCGTTAGTGTTGGATGAGCACACGATGGCCAACCTATATATGCTTTGCGATGCATTGCTCTTCACAAGTTATCAGGAGGGATTCGGTATTCCTTTGCTTGAGGCAGGTTTTGCCCGGCTCCCAATTTTCTGCAGCGACATCCCATCATTTCATGAAAGCGCAGGCGAGCAAGCACACTATTTCTCCCTCAGCGATACCCCGCATCGGGTGGCTACATCAATTGCAGAGACTCTGCTAGCTGATCCTTCCCTCCTATTACGCCGCAGGGTTCGTAGTAGGTATACATGGACTAATATCGTTCACCATAAGGTATTGCCAGTTCTGGAAAGAGGTCGCGATGGGTGAAATACAACCTGGTCGTTCCAAGACCGCCAATCGTCACCGATCTGCACGTAAAACCTTAATTCCAGCACTTTCGTGCGATCCCGGAGAACCGCTCATTCCTTTAGCCCACTCGCTGAGCGAGGAACGACAGGTATTGGTGTTGGGGATTGTTCCGGTCGAGGCCAAACATTCCCTCAGCGAGGCGGCCGCCCAAACCCAAGAATTACGCATGAAATTACGGAAAGCTGTTGCTAACCTTGGTGGTCACCTTTGGCCCAAGATCATCGCCTCACATCACCCAGAGTATGAGATCACAGCATTCATCGCCGAACAAAATATCGACTTGATGGTCCTACCATGGTTGAACAAACCAAGCATATATAACGCCATGGCTGAAGCCGTTCTTGAACGTGCCTCTTGTAATGTTGTCGTACTGCAAGGGTCGCCACCGAAACCGAAAGGAAACATCCTTATCGTGTTGCGAGCCGGTTCAGATAGCGAACTAGCTTTAAGGCTTGGCCTCAACCTCACTCGCTCTAGCGACATCACAATTACCACCTTGCGACCGACAGGTATGACAGATTTTGAGCTTGACGAAAATGCTACCTTGGGTCTTGAGCAGGTGCTTCAACATCTTCCGCAGGTTCAAGACGCAGTCCTTCTGGCCGATGACCCAAGCCAAGCCGTCCTAGAGCAGGCTGAACATTTCGACTTAGTCATTATTGGTGCCTCCGATCACAGCAACGATTCGGGAGTAACTATTGATCAATTAACCCAACGCCTGCTTGACGATTCACCTTGCCCGGTAATGGTTACCCGCGCCCAGACACAATCAGCACTCGCGCCTCGCTCCGATCTGACTGGCCTAGAGGCGATCTCAATCTTGGTCGACAAATGGTTCGCCGAGAATACTTTCCGCGCTTCTGAATTCGATGAACTTCAACGCCTGTTAAAGAGGAAGGAATCGTTAGAGGTCACGATAAGCCTGGCTTTACCAGCGTTGAACGAGGAAGAGACCGTTGGCAAAGTGATCGAGACCATCCAACGAACCCTAATGGCGGAGGTCCCTCTCCTGGACGAAATTGTCTTGATCGACTCGAATTCTGTCGACCACACACGTGAAATCGCCCGCAATCTGGGAATCCCAGTCTATATCCATCAAGAGATTTTGCCTCAGTACGGTCCCCGCGATGGCAAGGGGGAGGCACTGTGGAAAAGCTTATATGTCACCCAAGGCGATATTGTGTTGTGGATTGACACCGACATCGTAAACATCCACCCACGCTTCGTTTATGGGCTTATCGGTCCACTTCTACATCGACCCCGGTTGATGTTCATCAAAGGGTTCTATCTGCGTCCAATCCAGGTGGGAAAAACCATCCAAGCTGGCGGTGGCGGTCGCGTAACCGAGCTCACAGCCCGCCCCTTGCTCAACCTCTTTTATCCATCCCTCTCCGGGCTGATTCAACCCCTTTCCGGTGAATACGGCGGTCGCCGCCTCGCTCTGGAGCAGGTACCATTTTCCTCTGGTTATGGCGTCGAAATCGGCCTGCTAATCGATCTCCTCGAAAAATTCGGTCTTGAGGCCATCGGTCAGGTGGACTTGATCCGACGCATCCATCACAACCAACCACTGACCGCTCTAAGTATGATGGCCTTCACCGTAATCCAAACTGTAATCCGCAAAATAGACCGTCGCTATGGTCTGCAATTGCTCCGGGATGTCAACCGCTCGATGAAGCTCATCCGCTATGAGGAAAAGCGCTTCTTCCTCAAGATCCAGGAACTGGCTGAACGCCAGCGTCCACCAATGTCCAGCCTGCCAGAATATCAGGCTCGATTTAAACGAAACACTTAAGGCTAGCTCGTTTCAATGACTACATTGATTCTCATCCGACATGGGGAAACCGACTGGAATGTCGAAGGCCGCTACACAGGCCAGACTGATGTGCCGCTCAACGCATGTGGACTCGAGCAGGCTGATAGCCTGGCAAAGCGACTTCAGGGAAATAAAATCGACGCAATCTACAGTAGCGATCTCCGCCGTGCTCACCAGACCGCTAAGGCTCTTGCTGAGAGCCGCGAGACTCGCATACTAATTGACCCTCGCCTGCGAGAAATCCATCAAGGGGAATGGGAAGGTATGCTCTTCAAAGACATCCGAGCGAGGTATTCGCAGGCTTGGGAACAGCGGGCGCGCGATCCACTTCTTATCGCTCCGCCAGGTGGCGAGACAATTGGTCAAGTTCGTACTCGAGTGTTAGAAGCGCTTAGGGATATCCTCCAACAACATCCCGACGGTCACCTGGCGATTGTATCGCACGGCTTGGTCCTAGCGCTGATTAAAGTACACATTGCCGGTCTACCGATCAAGACAGTGTGGGATCACATTCCAAAAAACGCAGAACCCGAAATAATTGTCATGGAGGCAGTATGAATAATAAATCGAGCCGAATCGGTTTCGTCGCCACCCGACTTATCGGCACCGACGGCGTATCTCTCGAAACTGAAAAGTGGTCGAATATCCTAAGCGGGATGAACCATGAGTGCTTTTATTTCACCGGGGAATCTGACCGCCCTGAGGAACGCACCTATCTCGTACCCGAGGCTCACTTCAAACATCCCGAAATCGAAGACTTGAACTCTGACTTATTCGACAACTACGTTCGTTCATCTCACACTTCAGGCAAGATCCAAGCGCTCAGGCACCACATAAAGCAACATATATACCAATTTGTCCGTACTTTCGATTTGAATCTGCTGATTGTTGAAAACGCTCTTTCTCTGCCGATGAACGTCCCTCTCGGGTTAGCACTGACCGAATTCATCGCCGAGACAAGCATCCCGACCATCGGCCATCACCACGACTTCTCTTGGGAACGTTCGCGTTATTCGGTTAGCGCCGCTGACGACTACCTACGGGCTGCTTTTCCTCCTACTCTGCCATCGATCCACCATGTGGTGATCAACTCCTTCGCCGGGCGCCGCTTGGCTCTACGAACTGGTGCCAGTTCCATGTTGATCCCCAACGTGATGGATTTCGACAATCCTCCTCCCGAACCAGATGCCTACGCGGCCAAAATCCGCTCAGCTCTGGGCATCCAGCCCGATGATCATTTTTTGCTCCAGCCAACCCGGATCGTGCCCCGTAAGCGGATCGAACATGCGATCGAATTGATACACCGGCTTGACTGCAACTGTGTTCTGGTGATTACCCACGCCTCCGGCGATGAGGGCACTGCGTATGAGAATTACCTGCGGGATTATGCTGATATCCTCAATGTGCCGGTGATTTTCGGCTCCAATATCGTAAATCACCGTCGCGGTACAACATCGAATGGTAGTCCCATTTTTTCTCTAGCCGACGCTTATCAGCAGGCCAATTTGGTGACCTACCCCTCCACCATTGAAGGCTTCGGCAACGCCTTCCTAGAGACCATTTACTTCCTCCGACCTATCGTGATCAGCA
Source organism: Anaerolineae bacterium (assembly GCA_030598885.1). GTDB lineage: Bacteria > Chloroflexota > Anaerolineae > Anaerolineales > E44-bin32 > DUEZ01. The sequence goes on from JAUVOZ010000103.1 coordinate 5,961, forward strand.
CTTATGAGATATTCAAAACCGACATTCAGCCCAAGGGCTTCCGGGTGATTGGATTCGACGACTTCATCGAGGAGCGGACTGTCCGCCAAGCACGTGAGGTGTTGCACGATCCTGCCCTGGGAGAGGAAATGACGGCACATAATTACCAGATCGGCCGCCGTTATTATTCATACCGTACCCTCGAGTACAAACTCGCTGCACTCATACATGAATGCTTGGGGGTCTAAGACGAATCGAGATAAGAACCTGATTGGGTCATGGACCAAATCACAGGACAACCTCACCGCTCACCTCTGGCTATAATCTTTCTCTCACCAGATGAGCCGCGGTTACGCACCGGTTGGCGTCTGCTGCTCCATACACTGCTCCTGGTGGCCATCACAGCAATCCTGATCTTCGCATACATACTCGCTCTCGGTTTGCCGAACCTGACAACCAGCACCGAACCGCATCTCCTAACTGGGATCCAACTGCTTGTCATCACATTGACCACATGGATTGCCCGTCGTTTTATCGATAGACGATCCTTCCGCTCACTGGGCTTCCATATCGACAAACACACGTTGACCGACCTAGCCTTCGGCTTCTGCCTGCCAGCTCTAATGATGGGTTTGATCTTCGCATTCGAATGGGGGATGGGATGGCTACATTTTGAGGGCTGGATGTGGAACGCCGCACCACCAGCTTCCGTATTTACCGGACTGCTTGGGGGGTTAGCGACGTTTATTATCGTTGGCTACTACGAGGAATTGCTGTTCAGAGGCTACCACCTGCAGAACATGATCGAGGGAACCAACATGTCCTGGGCTCTCTTTCTTTCCTCCGCTGTATTCAGCATCCTGCACAGCGGAAACCCTAGCAGCACGTGGGCTTCAACTCTTGGCTTACTAGCAGCTGGCTATTTTATGGCTTACGGTTGGGTACGGACCAGACGACTATGGCTCTCCATTGGTCTGCATATCGGGTGGAATTTTTTCGAAGGTCCGGTGTTCGGATTCCCGGTAAGTGGTCTGAGCTTCACCCATCTTATCCGTCAGTCTGTTGATGGTCCTGTCCTGATCACTGGTGGTGCCTTCGGTC
>JAUVOZ010000076.1 GCA_030598885.1 Anaerolineae bacterium
ATGGCTGATGAGGGGAATACGATCATTTTTATCACCCATAAACTTGATGAGGTGATGGCGGTCAGCGATCGGGTTACTGTGTTGCGCCAAGGTCGTGTCGAAGCCACAGTCATCACAGCTGAAACAAACAAGCGTGATCTGGCTCGGCTGATGGTTGGGCGCGAAGTCCTCTTCCGCATTGACAAAGAAGATGTGCAGACAGGGGATGAAGTTCTGCGCGTTGAGGATTTGCACGCTCTAAATGATAAGGGCTTACCGGCGATTAAAGGGGTTTCGCTCGCCGTTGCCCAAGGCGAGATCGTGGGGATCGCTGGAGTAGCCGGTAATGGGCAGCGTGAACTCGTGGAAACGTTAGTAGGCTTACGCCCCTCCATAGCCGGCCATGTCTTTGTGAGTGGCCAAGATGTCACCAACAGGTCACCTCGCGACATCATTGAGCAAGGCGTATGTTATGTGCCTGGCGAGCGGCTTACCGGCTTAGTGCCGGAGATGAATGTGGCTGAGAACTTAATTCTTAAAACATATCGCGACCAGTGCTTCGGTAACGGTCCCTTTCTCAACACGCGGGAAATTATCGGGCGTGCCGATGAGCTGATTTCTCGATATGGTATTGACGCTCCTGGGCGGGATACTCCACTTAAGTTGCTTTCTGGGGGGAATATTCAACGGGTTATGTTGGCTCGTGAAACCTCTGGAGAGCCGGCATTGTTGATTGCCGCCCATCCCACCAGCGGGTTGGATGTGGGAGCTATCGAGTTTATATGGAAGTTGCTGTTGGCAGAGCGTGAGCGCGGCGCGGCTGTGCTGTTGGTGTCTGAGGACTTGGAGGAGGTATTCACCTTGAGTGATAGGATTGCAGTTATGTTTGAAGGTGAATTCATGGGTGTTGTCTCTGCGAATGATGCGGATTTAGAGGAGATTGGACTGATGATGGCTGGAGCCTACCGTCGACCAGAGCAGGAGGTGCTGGCGTGAGAGGTATTCCAACCCTTGAGGTGGAGAAGCGGCTCACCACCCCCCGTTGGCTTCAATTCTTGGCTCCATTTATTTCGTTGGTCTTGGCATTGTTGGCAATTGGGGTCATCTTCCAAACTTTAGGCGTCGATCCGTTGTACGCGTATGGCAAGATCTTTCAGGGTGCTTTTGGGTCGCTATATGGTCTCTCGGAGACGGTGGTTAAATCCATTCCGCTGATGTTGACCGGCGTGGGTCTTTCGCTGGCTTTCCGTGCCCGCTTTTGGAATATCGGTGCTGAAGGGCAATTGCTTGTGGGTGCCACCTGCGCCACCGGTTTGGCTCTGGCATACCCTGATTGGCCGAAATTAGTACTGCTACCAATGATGTTCATCGCCGGTTTCCTCGGTGGCGCGCTATGGGGGTTAATCCCTGCCCTTCTCAAGGCACGCTGGCGGGTTAATGAGGTAATCACCAGTTTGATGATGGTATATATCGCCAGCAACTTAGTGAACCACTTGGTATATGGACCGTGGAAAGGACCGGAGGAGATGGGTTTTCCTTATACATCCAAATTTTCCGACGCCGCGCAATTGCCACGTTTGGCTTGGACCCGAATACATTACCCAACACTTATCCTAGCTTTTCTCTTGGCTGTGGTGATCTACATCCTCATCAAACAGACGAAATTAGGCTATGAAATACGGGTCACTGGGGAGAACCCAGCTGCGGCTCGCTATGCCGGAATGAGCTATTTGAAGACAGTGGTCTTGGTCATGGTCCTAAGCGGTGGATTGGCTGGACTGGCCGGTGTGGGCGAAGTGGCTGGGATACACTTCCGGTTGCGTTATCCGGGAGGTATCTCGCCAGGCTACGGTTTCACCGCCATCATTGTTGCCTGGTTGGCGCGTCTCAACCCTCTGGGAGCTGTGCTGACATCCTTCCTTTTAGGTGGCTTGCTCGTAGGTGGCGATGCGATACAGATTTCCCTGGGTTTACCGTCAGCGACGATTTTTGTCTTCAACGGCACAATTTTGTTGTTCGTACTCGGTGGGGATTTAATCACCCGTTATCGAATCCGGTTTAAATGGAGGATGACAAACTGATGGTGCAGTTCATTCTATTGGCCTTGCGTGCCGCGATCCCTGCCGGAACCCCACTTTTATTCGGAACACTCGGAGAGGTTTACGCCGAGCGATCAGGGGTTTTAAACCTGGGGGTGGAAGGCTTGATGATCATGGGATCGGTCACCGCCTTCGGAGTGGCATACACCACCGGTAACGTCTGGCTTGCAGTGCTCTTGGCGGCTTTGGCTGGTGGATTATTAGCTTTATTACATGCTTTTGCCAGTATCACCCTAAAGGTCAATCAGGTGGTTTCAGGCTTAGCGATCACGATGATCGGTCTTGGCGTGAGCGGTATCATGGGGAAGCAATATATTGGAAAGCCACTGGGGGTTGGTTTTGCAGCTTTGGAGATTCCAGTTTTGAGTGATCTTCCGATCCTTGGTTCTCTTCTGTTTCAATTTGATCCACTGGTTTACATTTCGATATTTTTAGTCCCAGTGTTGTGGTTTGTGCTTTATCGAACACGATGGGGACTTTCCTTGCGTTCAGTGGGTGAGAATCCAGCCACCGCAGATGCTCTGGGTGTCAACATTGTAGTCGTCCGTTACCTGGCAGTATTTATCGGCGGCTTATTAGCCGGGATGGGGGGTGCTTATCTTTCGGTGGTCTATGCGCCGTCCTGGATCGAAGGTATGACCGCTGGAGTGGGTTGGATCGTGATCGCGTTGACGATCTTCGCCATGTGGGATCCATTACGGGCTCTTCTGGGAGCATATCTATTTGGCGGGGTGCGGGTCTTGCAGTACCGGCTTCAACCGCTCGGGATTTCCCCAAATTTACTGGCCATGCTGCCCTTCATCTTCACTATCCTGGTATTGATGGCTAGCGCGGGAGAAGCTATGAGAAAGAGAATTGGGGCGCCAGCGGCGTTGATGCAACCCTATTCGAGGGAGTAGAGGTGAAGCTGGTAGTTGCTGCGTAAGTTTGACGATGGTGGTTGGCTGAAACCATTTACGGGAAGAATGTCGCTTGTCCTTGGGGTATGAGGTCTAAATATATGGGTAAGTTCCTGGGATATTGTTGTTCTATATGCCAGACAGAGTATGGCCCGGACGAGGTTATCTATACCTGCCCCCAAGACGGCGGTAACCTTGACGTGGTGCTCGATTATGAAAGCATCCGCCAGCAGATTAGCCCAGACGACTTAGCCGAATCGAATAACAATTCCATCTGGCGCTACCTTCCGCTCATACCCGTGGATGATCCCGGTCATCCAGGGACACCATTACGAGCGGTTGGCTGGACGCCACTTTTCACTCCCACTAGATTAGCGCACCATCTTGGTTTACATCATCTATGGTTGAAAGACGACGGACGCAACCCAACCGCATCGCTCAAGGACCGTGCCAGTGCGGTGGTCATTGCTCGAGCCCAGATGATCAGAGCGAGGGTGGTGGTAACCGCGTCTACTGGCAACGCTGGCGCCGCGTTGGCCGGGATGGCTGCTGCTGCTGGGATGCCAGCAGTGATCCTCGCCCCTAAAACCGCCCCGCAAGCCAAGGTGGCTCAACTCCTTATTTTCGGTGCCCAGGTGTTCTTGGTCGATGGAACCTATGACCAAGCCTTTGACCTCACCCTCGAAGCCGCCGAAGCTTTTAGTTGGTATTGCCGCAATACGGGTTACAATCCTTTTACTGCTGAAGGTAAGAAAACGGCAGCCTTTGAAATATGCGAGCAATATACCTACGCTGTAGGGGTGGTTGGCGAACCGCCCCTGCATTGGGAAACGCCTGACACAGTTTTCGTTTCCGTCGGCGATGGCAACATTATCTCCAGCTTGCATAAGGGTTTTAAGGACTTACTTTCGCTGGGTTGGATCGATCATATTCCGAAGTTGTTTGGGATCCAATCGGAGGGTTCGGCCGCGATATACAATGCCTTTATTAGTGGCACGGAGGAGATCGTTCCGGTGGAGGCTGACACCATCGCCGACAGCATTTCAGTTGATCTTCCTCGTGATGGTTTGCGCGCCCTGCGCGCGGCAACCCAGACCAAAGGAGCTTACCTGTCTGTGAGCGATGAGAGCATCCTGAAAGCGATGCAGGACCTGGCTCGCGAAGCGGCAGTCTTTGCTGAACCGGCCGGCGCCACGGCCTATGCTGGTTTGGTCAAGGCGGTAGCTGATGGATTGGTAGGGAGTGATGAGCGAATTTTGGTGCTCAATACCGGAAACGGCTTGAAGGATGTGCAGGCTGCCATGAAAGCCGCGGGAGAGGCAACCGTGATCGGACCAACGCTGGAGGCTCTAAAAAGGGTTTTGCGTTAGTCGATTGTATGATGAAGAGGACCGAGATATGGCTTCAAAAGGATCTGTGACCTTCTCTGTGGCGATTCCGGTGTACAACGAGGTTGAGTCGCTGCCCGAGCTCTACCCTCGGATTTGTGCTGTGATGGACGACCTGGGTGAATCTTGGGAGTTGATTTTAATAGACGATGGTAGCAGCGATGGATCGACCAACATTATCCGCTCGTTAGCGGCTGACGACGAGCGCGTGCAGCCAGTGTTTTTTGCCCGTAATTTTGGTCATCAAATCGCTATCACCGCTGGGCTCGATCACAGCCGTGGCCAGGCGGTAGTGATCATGGACGCTGACCTTCAAGACCCACCGGAAGTGATCATTGATCTAGTGGCCAAGTGGCGGGAAGGGTATGAGGTTGTCTACGCTGTGAGGGAGGAAAGGGAGGGCGAAACCCGTTTTAAGAAACTTACTGCGGCACTATTCTACCGGTTGATCAATCGCATCGCTGACGTGAACATCCCTATCGACACTGGCGATTTCCGTCTGTTGGATCGAGTAGTGGTGGACACGCTAAATCGAATGCGAGAGCGTCACCGGTTTCCTCGAGGGATGGCGGCCTGGGTTGGTTTCCATCAGGTTGGTGTGCCGTATCAGCGAGCAGAGCGATTTGCCGGTGAGACCAAGTATCCATTACGAAAAATGATACGTCTGGCAATAAACGCTGTTACAGGGTTTTCTTATTTTCCTCTCCAAATTGCCATTTATTTCGGATTTATTTGCGCCAGCGTCAGTGCCTTGGCGATACCGATCGTAATCGCGCTTCGACTGGCAGGCAGCCAAGCTTTTTTGGGTCAGGCTACAACATTGATCGCGGTGCTTTTCTTGGGCGGAGTTCAATTGATCTCGATCGGGATCCTGGGGGAGTATGTTGGTCGGATCTATGATGAAGCCAAAGGCCGACCTCTGTATATCGTACGTGACGCGCCAGATGCGAATGATATTAAATTAAAGAAATAGGAAAGGAGTTCTTCTGTATCATGATTGATCTCACCATGGGAGAAGAAAAAATAAAGCGAACAGTCGAGCGAGCGCGTGAGCGAGACATAATCATCCCAACATTTGCTCAAATGAAGGATCCAACTTTGATTCCCAGCAAGATAATGGAACAATTGAGCGGCATTGGTCTGTGGGATATAACCTCCCGCAATCTCTTTCGCATAACATGGAAGAACGAGCCTGTAGCTCGAGGTGGTGGCTTCAACGGTGTGAACTACTTGGAGTTTCCCAAGGGTCTCACTGGAGTTCAGGCTCGCATCATCGGCTTGGTTGGCAAGTGGTTTCCAACCGGTTCGCATAAAGTCGGCGCCACCTTCGGGTGCCTGGTACCTCGGCTGGTTACCGGTCAGTTCGATCCAACCAAAGACAAGGCCGTCTGGCCATCGACCGGCAACTACTGCCGCGGCGGAGCTTATAATGCGACTCTGCTGGCTTGCGAGTCCATTGCCATTCTTCCGGAAGAAATGAGTCGAGAGCGTTTCGAATGGCTGTCTAAGGTCGCCGGCGAGGTTATCGCCACACCTGGCTGCGAGTCAAACGTTAAGGAGATTTTTGACAAAAGCTGGGAGCTTAAATCCACACGTGAGGACGTGGTGGTTTTAAATCAATTTGACGAATTTGGTAACTACCTTTGGCATTACGAAGTTACCGGCCACGCTATGCAGGAGGTGCTTGAGCGAGAGCTTGGCCCACAGGACTCCTACCGCGGCTTGGTGCTTACGACGGGTTCGGCAGGTACGATGGGCTGTGGCGATTACATGAAGCAGCTGTTCCCCACCAGCAAGGTCGTAGCTGGTGAAGCTCTACAGTGTCCGACCCTCCTCGAGAATGGCTTTGGGGGGCACCGTATCGAGGGTATCGGCGACAAGCATGTCCCGTGGATCCACAATGTCAGGAACACCGATATGATCATAGCCATTGACGATAATCTTGTCGTCAACTTGGCCCGGCTGTTCAATGAGCCAGCGGGTCAGGCGTACCTGCTTGGCCGGGGCGTGCCGGAAGGATTTATGGAAAATCTTGATCTCCTCGGTTTCTCCAGCATCGCTAACCTGGCGATGGCTATCAAATTTGCCAAGTATTTCGAACTTGGGGAACATGACATCGTACTAACCTGCCTGACAGACTCAATGGAGCTTTACCAAAGTCGTCTGCAGGAGATGCATGAGGAACATGGGGAGTATACAGAAGTAGATGCGGCTGTAGATTATGCTCGATATCTGGAAGGCATTTCGGTGGATTATATGGCTGAATTACGCTATGTCGATCAACGCCGGGTCCACAACTTGAAGTACTTCACCTGGGTTGAGCAGCAAGGTAAGACTTACGAAGAGATCATGGACCAATGGTATGATCCGAATTACTGGACCAATGTGCAGAGCCAGGTCTCGGAGATCGATGCTCTGATTGAAGAGTTCAACCAACGTGTGGGGTTGATCAGAGATTTGACATAATCTACAACTAACCTTGATATTCTGCTAAAGAGTGATTTTAGAAGATCCATGCTTTGGATTCTGGGCAGGGCTACCTGTCCTGGATAAACGATTATGCTAGAATAACCTTAGATCGTCTTTTTGAGCCGAACCTCCGGCTGTAGATATGGTCAAGGAAGGGGGAAAAATGACCGATGTTCATCCCGATGATCTTGTATTAATAGCTGTAATGAAAGACCCGCGTGACTTGGAGATCGCCCGCGTCTTAGGTTGGTACCGGATCCCGGTACAGACCACTCCCAAGACACTGCGGGTGGATTGGATCGCGTTTTACTTACCCCGAGTCTTTGGGGAAGAAAAATGGTCGATCCGTTACTTGGCTTCAGTGAAGGGATACGAACTGGTGAAACGACGAGAGCTGCTTCAGGATGAAACCGATCATCTGCGAGCTGATGAGCCTTATTTCAAGATCCAAATAGGACCGCTGGTGCAATTGTCGCGGCCGATTCCCTCCCGGCGCTGGCGACGGTTCACCTTCTTATACACAACCGGCGATCGTTTGCTCAAAGCCAGGGAGATCAAGGACTTGCGGGTACCAGCGTCCAAGACGCGCGATCGGCTGTGGCGGATAATACGAGAGCGGGAAGCTTTGTCCGATCGTATTTAACTTTTCTCCTGGAGGACGGCAACCAACTCGAAGAAAATCCTGTCCTGTTCCCGTGTCTAATCCTGACTATAATGAGGACACATCAAGAGGATTTTCCCTTCCGTCTTTTGCCTCCAGGAGAACTCAATCATGGCATTAAAGGTTATTCGATCAGGGACGTTGATCGGCGCTGGCGGGACGGTTAATGCGGACTTGTTAATTGATGGCGAGAAGATCGCGGCTACTGGTCAGGCTCTCGATGTTCCCGATGCCGAGATTTTCGATGCTTCCGGAAAGTTAGTGATGCCTGGAGGTGTTGATCCCCACACTCACTTCGACTTACCCATGTTCGACACAGTTTCTTCCGATGATCATTATACTGGCCACAAAGCTGCTGCTTTCGGCGGCACAACTACCGTGCTTGACTTTATTCCCCTAGATTACCCATCAATGCAGGAGGCGATTGACGCTTGGCATGCAAAGGCTGATATTAATGCGGCTATAGATTTTGGATTCCATATGAACATCACCCGCTTAGATGATCAAGTTCAATCCGAAATACCGCACCTAATCGCTGAAGGCATCACCACACTAAAAGTTTTCATGGCTTACAACAATAGACTGCGATTGCAGGATGGCGAAATTTTAAAGGTCATGCGTCTCGGAGCAAAACATGGGATGCTCACCATGCTCCATGCAGAGAACGGCGACGTGATCGAGGTTCTTACAGCTGAAACACTTGCGGCAGGCCATACCGAGCCGATATGGCATTCCCATTCCCGCTCAGCCTGGGGTGCGGCTGAATCCGTCCTTCGGGGTATTGCGTTAGCCGAGCAAGTTGACTCGCCTATCTACATCGTACACGTTAACACTGCTGGAGGTCTGGATCAGATCGATTACGGTCGTGCTAGGGGCTTACCAGTGATGGGCGAGACTTGCCCCCAATATCTCTTTTTCACTGAAGAACATCTGCGGAGACCGGACGGAGCAAAGTGGATCTGCTCACCCCCGATGAGGACATTCGAAGACAACCAAGCGTTGTGGCTTGGGTTGGTAAACGGGAACCTTCAAACGCTTGGGACCGACCATTGCTCGTTCTTCTACAACGGAACTCGGGCTATAGAGTACGAGGAGGAGTGGATCGCCATCCCTGGCAAGGAGCTTGGTGCTGATGACTTTAGTAAGATTCCTAATGGCTTACCCGGCGTTGGTGATAGGTTGCCTATTCTGTGGTCCTATGGAGTAGGAGAAGGGCGGATCTCCCCCAATCAATTCGTTGCTCTGACCAGCACTAACCCGGCTAAGATCTTCGGTTTATATCCACAGAAAGGCGCCTTGCTCCCTGGCTCCGACGCCGACATTGTCATCTGGGATCCTGACCGCCCGCTCAAGTATGGCATAGCTCACGCCCATCACCGCACGGATTATAATCTCTATGAGG
>JAUVOZ010000160.1 GCA_030598885.1 Anaerolineae bacterium
ATATGTCCTTGCTCGTATCTGATTGTTTATAGGATTTGAAAAAAGTATCGGGAGAGCACCTCGACAATCCCAGAATCTCCGTAATTTTTATTAGGGCCTGCTCGGAGTGAAAATGCTCTGATCCCTCCATGCGCTCCGTTCGTTAACCCCCGATTATCCAATAATCACATAATTGAGTTAACCTTCATCCTCTTTCACCGTTTCGTCTTCAGGCAAAGGGAATACCGGTGGTGGCGTTGAGACAGGTGGTGGAGGAGAAACATATTCTGAGGTTCCGACCGAATCCATCCCTGATCCAGGTTGTCCTAGCGGCATTGAGGAAGTCCGACGACTAGCCAACCACCCTCCAACCAAGAGGGCCAGACCGATGCCGCTCACCAGTGCAGCATGAAACAGAAGACCGCCAAAAATGGCCTCTCTCAGGCCATTGATGACTATTACCAGGAGTTCATAAGCAGCATTTGCTTCGTGCTGTAGATCAGAAAGTTGCTGAGCAATAAATATTTCGCCTACAGCAGACACCAACGGAACAATCATCAAGGCGAACACTCCACCGATCAGAAGCGGGATACCCCACCAGCGACCTAATGCCCTCCAGGATCGTATTACTAACGCCATGATTAAACCGAGTAAGGCGATTGGCAACAACCAAATAGAAAGGGAGAGAGCCCGGGCAAGCCGGATCCACTCTTTCATCGTAGCGATTTCGGTCATATCCTGAGGATATGGCTGATCCCCGCTTAGAGACAGCTCTTGGGGTACTTCCCTCACTATTTGGATAAATTGTGAAGAAGTTAGATCAATTACTCTGCCACGGAAGGGTTCCGGAGGTTCACACAAGAATTCTGGAAACTCTCCACCAAATTCAATCACTTCTCTTAATTGTTCCATTTCTGCCGCTGAACAACTAGGCCACGAATCTACAATCGTATCGACAATCTCAACAACACCACCTCCGAGAAGCCTCTCCTTTATCGGTCCCATGTCCAAATGGATCGAAGGCAATGGACGATCATCATCAACCCAGGAGTAGATTGCATTGAATGAAGCTGATATCTGATTCTTGATCCATTCGGGTGGGATCAGAATATCGACTATGGCACCCCGCTCTTCGGGCGACAGGTTCTTTAGGACCCGGGAAAAATCAAACTCGCCTGGACCTTGTTCTTGTAGGAACTCGGGAGAGAGCAGAGAATCGGTGATAAACCCACGAATGACACCCGATTCAACCAGGCGAGTCGTAAGCAAATCGCTCATGATCTCCGGTGAAAAAACGACCCGGGCTACGTTATAGATTAACAGACTGATAGGCAGGGCAACTATAACGATAAAAGCCAAAAAAGCAGCTATCATCTTCATCAGGGTATTCAAGCATCCTGTTGATCGAGACATGTCACCTCTCCTTTTCATCGTTAGTTGCTACTTTTCTATCAACTAATATCCCTGCTCAAATGCCAGCTATAAACAGACAGTTGAAGCTACCAAACGCTCACCCAGACACTTCCAGCGGATTGGGATTATACACTTATCTGTTACAATCCATATATGTCCCTCGGCGATATCCTTCCTCTCTTACGAAGGGTTTTTCTCATCTTGTTGGTCATAATCGTGCTGGCCTTACCCCGCTTGATTCTGAGCCTGCGCTATGCTAACCACATTCACACGCTAAAGTCTGCGCCAGTAATGCGTACCGCGGTCGTCTTCGGCGCAGGCCTTCGTCGTGACGGTCAACCCACTACAGTGCTTGCCGATCGAGTTACGACCGCGGCTGCTCTCTACCACCAAGGTAAGGTCAGCCGGATCTTAATGAGCGGCACTGTACGTGGATCCGGCTATGATGAACCATCTGCCATGCGCTCTCTGGCTTTGAAAATAGGCGTTCCCGCAGAGGACATCCTTGTCGACTCGGGCGGAAACCGCACGCTGTATACCTGCCTGAGAGCCCGGCAGATTTTTGGCGTTGAACAAGCATTGTTGATCTCCCAACGATTCCATCTCCCCCGGGCGTTGGTTATCTGTGATGCCAGCGGAGTGTCGGCTGTGGGAGTAGCTGCTGACTTACATCCTTATCGGTTCCAGTTCTTCTGGGAGCTGAGAGAGATCCCGGCCACCTTGAGGGCTATATGGGACGCCTATTTCCACAAACCAAAGATCGAGCTTAATACCTAAGAAAGCGATAACCTAATAGAAGGATGAGCCGATGGATCGCGATCAAGCGCTTGATATACTCCACGAATATGTTCAAAATCTAAATCTCAGGCGTCATATGCTCGCGGTTGAAGCCGCTATGCGTGACTATGCGAAATTTTATGAAGCTAACCCTGATGAATGGGGCCTTGCTGGTCTGTTGCACGATTTTGATTGGGAGATCCATCCCTCGCTCGAACAACATCCTCAAGATGGTGCTCCCATTCTACGCTCGCGCGGTGTCCCCGAGCCTATCATCCAATGTATTCTCTCTCACGCCGATCACACCGGCATTCCACGACAAACCCTAATGCAGCGTGCGTTGTTCGCTTGCGATGAAGTAACTGGTCTTATTACTGCTGTCGCTTTGGTACGTCCTTCCCGTTCCCTGCATGATTTAAAGGTGCGCTCTGTACGCAAAAAATGGAAAAACCCTCGCTTCGCGGCGAACGTCGATAGAGATGAGATTGTTCGTGCTACTAATGAACTAGGCGTGGATTTGTGGGATCACATCGAACGCGTCATCCACGCCATGCGCGGTGTGGGATCGGAACTAGGTCTGGATGGAGAATCCGGAAACTGAACAAATCACGATAGACTCTCGGTCGATCCCTTTATATCATGCAGGACGATCCTTGGGATCTGACCAAGCTACTGGTATAATTCGACGGCTTTTGGACTCGAATAGCCGTCAAAATAAATGACAGATCAACCTAAAGAACTCTCCTCTGAACTAAATATTTGCCCGACATGCGGCACGAGCGTGGGTGAAAATACCACCCGGTGTGCGGTATGCGGGACTGTCCTCCAGACCAACGCCAACCATCATCCCCAAAGAGGTACTTCCCAGATCACTCTCTCCATCCCGCTGGCCATATTATTGCTGGCAGTTTTCGCTCTAATCTCCGCAGGCTTGACCTATGGAGCCACATTCATCATAGGCAATCGTGAAAGCGCAATACCTTCGAGAACGCCGACGACTGCTCTAACTGAGACGAGTACCTCAGCTCCGACTTCAACCGAGACAATCGTTCCATCACCAACCCCTCTCCCCACATTTGAATATACGATTGTCGCCGGCGATACTTGTCTCGGCATCGCCTTATATCACGATGTGTCAGTCCAATCGATCAGGAATATCAATCCAGGTTTGGTCTGTGAGGTGTTAAGCCTTGGTAAGAAAATCAACATTTCCCAACCAACACCCACACCCTCACCCGCGCCAACCGCCACCCTTCCGCCGGCAGAAGCTACCTTAGCAGCATGCGAGACAATTATCTATACTGTCGAATCCGATGACACTTTAAGCGGCATAGCTACGAATTACAGCGTTAGTATGCGGGCGATCATGGATTACAATGGGATGACCAGCGATACTGTTTACATCGGTCAAGTTCTGATCATTCCTCTCTGCGAACGTCTGCCTACACCTGGTCCCTCACCGACGGTCACCCTACCGCCACCCCACTCAGCGCCCAACCTGCTATTGCCCCAGGATGGTGCCGCCTTCTCCCTCGCCAACGACACCGTCACCTTGCAATGGGCTTCAGTGGGAGAATTGCGCGAGAACGAGTTCTACCAGGTCACGGTTGAGGACATCACCGAAGGCTCTGGTATGGTACGGTTTATGGCGTATGTCACCGATACCAAGTACATCATCCCCACCTCATTCCGACCCACCGAGACTATTCCTCATATTATGCGCTGGTGGGTGCAAGTGGTCCGTCAAGCCGGCTCCACAGTTACCGGCGATCCCAACTATCGGTCCGCCGGTGTGATTAGCGTCAAACGCGATTTCACCTGGTCGGGCGCCGCTCCCGCAGTAACACCTACACCTTAGATATTTTGGGTTCTCCTCCAAATTTTGTGGGTAATTACATTTTCTCTACATTGACCTCAATCACAGCGGAGCAGGATACAATACCCACATTTCTCACCTAATACTCCAGCAGGTCAGGCTCCCACGCCTGACCATCGGCGGCATGGGAGCCGCCTCTACAGGAACAGGTAGATAGTATGAATTTGCTTTGAAGTAAATGACATACATATCAATAATATTATGTCAACATTCCATAGTTATTGGAGGAGACCCATATTTTGTAATAAGCCAAAGGGTTAACAATAGC
>JAUVOZ010000156.1 GCA_030598885.1 Anaerolineae bacterium
CGCCCATGGAGTCGCCGTGGTCAAAAATCAACGAGTAACCTGAGGTCCAGGTACAGGAGCCGGTGTTTTTCAGGCGCCAGGTCTTGGTGAAGTCGTCTCCAGGCGCCATGTCTGTGCCATCTGGGATGGTAACATCTGATACGTAAGATGCCCGATCACAGGGCTCTACTGTGCCTGTGATGGTGGGTGTATTCGTGGGAGTAGGCGGCAGCCCGGTTTCAGTAGGTGTCGGAGTGGCCGGTTGGGGTGGTGGTGGTGGGGTGGTGGGTTGGGCAGGCGGAGTGATCTGGGAGTCACCTGCGGCCTGGGTTAGACGCATAGCAACCGTCGCTGCGGCAGAAGTCGCAAAGACGTCTGGGGTGGCTTGAAACCCGGGAAAGTTGCACCCTGCCAGTGCTACGCTAGCGAGAAGTAGGAGGGAAATAATTAACCAACAACGGCGAAGAAAGTAGGTCATTTTCGCGTCTCCTTTCATGCTTTCCTGGGCGTGGGGGGACCAACGAAACCGATATGAGCTATCCCCGCCGCCTAGGAGTGGTCTCTGGATGCTACAGCGGGTAAGGTTTTAGGTCAAGTGGAGCTATGGTGCTAGGCGAGTAACGAAGTATCATCATCTCCAACGCTCATGGGTAGTGTGCTCATCTTTTCTGAAGCATCTCCCACAATCAGACAGCGGTGACGATGGGGGTTGTCGATTGAGTATGCACGCTCATAGCTGGCACGCCGCGCATACTCCAGGGACCCGCCCATTCGATGCGCACTGGAACAATCTGTCCACGCAGGTTGTCGTCTGATTTGAAGAAGACCAATTTATTAGTCCGGGTACGACCTTTCCATCGATCCTTATGCATCTCCTCCACGAGCACATTAACCGTGCGTCCCACATAACCGGTATTGATCTCGCCAGCGATCTGGGCTTGCAGCTCTTCCAGGACACGGAACCGGTACATTTTCTCCTCTTGGGGCAGGTCATCTTCCATTCGACGAGCAGCGACAGTGCCCGGTCGCGGCGAGTAGCGAGCCAAGTGAACGACGTCAAACCGGAGCTCTTCCAACAGTTGGTAAGTACGCCGAAACTGGATGGTAGTCTCCCCAGGGAAACCGACGATGATATCGGTAGCGAGAGAAGTTTCCGGCACGCGCTGACGTATCTGCTTGATCAGGAGACGATAGTCCTCAGTTGAATAGCCTCGCTTCATTCGTCGTAGAATCTCGTCGTCTCCAGCTTGGACCGGAACCTCGATGTGCTCACAAACCTTAGGTAATTCAGCGACAGCTTCAATCAGTTCATCGGTCAACCAATTCGGGTGGGAAGTCAGAAACCGAATACGGTCGATTTCTTCAATCTCGTGGACCTCACGTAAAAGGTCAGCCAGGGTTGGCCTGTCGGGCAGGTCCTTGCCGTAACGGTCGACGATCTGACCCAGCAGAGTGACCTCGCGCACACCTTGCTTGGCCAAGCAGCGGACCTCGGAGGTGACTTCGTCCATTGGACGGCTGTGTTCAACGCCGCGTCGGAGAGGGATGACACAGAAGCTGCAAGCATGGGAACAGCCTTCGATTACGGGTACATAGGCCGAGACCAAGCGTCCACGCTCGCTCTGAGGAAGAACCCAGTCGCGATCCATAAGGGTATGATGGTGTTGGATTTCGAGAAGTTCAGGGGACCCTACATCTAACATCAAGAGGTGCTCGATGAGTGGACCCAGGTCTGAGGGAGGAGAAAATACATCGACAAATGGGAAAGCGGTTTTTAATTCGGGGTTTCCCTTAATCCCGACCAAACAACCCATGAGATTAATTACAACCTCCGGTCGGCGCGCCTTAAGTGGGCGTAGTGTGTGCAGCCATCCATATGCCTTGTCTTCAGCACTTTGACGCACGACACAGGTGTTCAGCACGATGACGTCAGCCTCCTCGGCACGTGGTGAGGGGAGATAGCCTAGTTTCTCTAAGGCGGAGGCCACGCGCTGGGAATCAGCAACGTTCATCTGACAACCAGCTGTCCAGATGTGATATCTCATGGCGGCGATTATAACCTGGTTCGGTCAGATTTTACGAGATTGTGATTAATCGGTGAGTGGGAGGGACATTCGATCATCTCACTAGATATCTGGTTTATGCCAACCTAGGAGTAGCCAAAGGTTGCTGTGTATCACTCCTCACATGAATCAAGCTGTGTTCACACGTCGAGGGTTAACCCCATCGCAACCCAGCGTAGAAGTGGGGTATCATAAAGTGTGGTAAATGGTATGAATATTATCGGGGTGGATTAGCGGAAACCGACCGGGAAGCCCTGGAGGCGGATCAGAGAGAAACCATACCTTACACCAACCTTATATCTTGAATATGGGGTAATAAATTGATCTGGGACGACACAAGGAGGTAGTTTGAAGCGTCTGATTTACATCGCGATATTACTGGCGATGGTAGTTGGTTGCACTCGCGTCCCGTCGACGACGGAGACGCAGTCTGCTCTAGTGCTACCTCCTAAGCTTTCCAGCCAGCCAGCTACTCCCTCGGTGATTCCGACCCGAGCGTTGACTCCCACTCCCTCTCCGACTCTCACACCCTCCCCAACCCCTACTTCAGTTTGCACAGACAAATATGGAAGGGTTGAGGTTATGACTTATCCTGGTTTCGTTCTGCCTGAACAAATTCCGGTACGTGTCTATTTACCACCGTGCTATGCTCATGGCGATCAACGTTACCCAGTGCTCTATCTTCTGCATGGCTTCCCCTTCGACGAATCTCATTGGGATGATCTAGAGGTTGACCGGTTGGCTGACGAAGGGATCGACTCAGGCATATGGCCACCATTTATGATCGTCATGCCCCGCCAACCAGAACCGCTATTTACCAGCAGTGATGGTGGACCAGGATCCTATGAAGCGGAAATGGTGGAGGGATTAGTGCCTTATATCGATCGGACCTACCGAACAGACTTACGCCCGGAGGCGAGGGCACTAGGGGGGATCTCGCGTGGTGGAGTTTGGGCACTGGAGATCGCTTTTCGCCACTCAGATGTGTTTGACATTGTAGCTGCCCTCAGTCCGGCATTGCATGTGAATTACGCGCGGCCTCCGTACGACCCTTTCGTCATCCTGCGCGCGGACAGCGCATTACCCGGTCGAATCTTTCTCAGTGCGGGTGATCAGGAAGTGCAGTTTCGCGCCAAAGTTGAAAAGCTGAGCCAGGCATTGGAAGAGATCGGTGTCACCCACACAGTGTTAATCGGATCTGGTGGACACGATGCAAAGTTGTGGACGACTGTAATACAGGATATGGTGGACTTCATTGCAACTGGCTGGCTACGTTGCCAAGTACCTGACTGGAAGAGGGACTGCCCGGAGGATGATTTTCGGGTACAATGAATCAGATTAGAGTATAGGATTACACGCCCAATCTGGGAGGGAGTGATTGACATGCCTGAATCTGATGAAAATGTCGCGGACGTGATCCAGGCCTACAAACGGCGTCGAGAACGGGTGATTCCTCTTCTACTTGGAGGGTTAGCGATTGTCCTCTTGGTCGTCGGAGTATTCATGATCGTACTATGGTTGACGGGAGAGTCCCCTCCAGCGATGCCGGGTTTCCTCGCTTCCGACACACCACCTCCGACCCAAACCAACACTCCGCACCCGCCAACAGATACGCCAACCATTACGAATACCTTGCCACCAACTGATACCCCAACCCCAACTGGACCTATCACCTATATTGTTCAAGAGTTGGATACACTATCATCAATCGCTGAGGAGTTCGGATTGGATGGTATTCAGGTCTTGATGTATGTGAACGATATTACCGATCCAAATGCTATTTACGTTGGTCAGGAATTGATCATTCCGGTGGAGGAGACTGAGCTACCAACAACGACGCCTCTACCGGCAACTTTATTGCCAGGGGACAAGATTGTGTACGTGGTCCAACCTGGGGATAACCTGGAATCAATTGCCGCTAAGTTCAACAGCACAGCGGAGGCTATCGCCGAAGCGAACGAGATCGAGGATCCAAATGAGATTGGTGTTGGCCAAGAACTGATTGTCCCGGTCAACATTGCTACTCCTACACCAACCTCGGTCCAGGATACTGATACGCCGACGGCAACCGACGATACGTAGAACGTTTATCAGGTAAATTCCACCGCCACAACCACCCAACGGTGAACACCAAAGGGCGGTTGTGGCGGGTTATGTTAAAGGGCATAATCTAAGGGTAAGCTGTTGCCAAAAGGACCCTGGAGGAGAACTAGGATTCAATTGGAGGATTGGCTAGCGCAGCCTCGATCTCATTTATCACGATTTGTTCAATCTCCATTCGCTTGGCTTGCTCGAGGGTTTTGAATGCTTGCTCACCGCCAATCTGGCCCAACGCCCAGGCGGAGGAGACTCGAATAATTGGTTCCGGGTCGCTCAGTAGATTCTTGGCAAGGGATGTAACCGTAGTGGGATCCCCTGTATTGCCGGCTACGATGGAGGCGTTACGCACTAACCCTCGCCGTTTTGGTCGAAGCAAGGGACTATTACGCAGCGATTGCATCCACGACCCAGGGGCTAATGACAAGAAACGCTCTGCGTTGGGCTGCATGAGCAAGGAGCGCGGTTGAAAAGAC